>JAHDIA010000810.1:0-2066 GCA_020631035.1 Chitinophagales bacterium
TTTGCTTCCCATAAGGTTTCAGATGTATTTCCAGGGAGCAAACCTTCCCATTCATAGTTTTTGTTTCTATTAGGGAACAAGCCATTTCCCAAAAACATAATATTGCCATCTTTGTCACCATAGGTAACATTTAGATTTGGCAATTGCTGCATATCCAAGGCAGTTTGAAATTCTTCAAAGTTTTGTGCTTTGTTCATTCGATACCATTGCTCGGCTCCTCCAATAACGTGATTGGCAGGGAAACGCAAAGCAAAATAACCATCTTTGTTTTTGAGGGTTGGGCCATAAACACTCCAATAAAAAGTACGCTTGATAGGAATCTTGATAGGGCCTACTTTTACATTGAGTTTCAATATTCTTTCTTCTAATTGCAACCATTCACCATCAAAGGCATAGTAGTTTTTCTTTTCGGGATGCATATGCAAACTGTATACATCATGAAAATCATCGTGATTGACACAGTGGGTCCAACCCAAGTTTTTATTGGTTCCTACGAATGGAGTAACACCACTAGGAAAAGTAGCCCCCATAAACTCCCAACCTTCCTCAGTACTGACATGAACTTCGTACCAAGCGGTAAAACCATCCAGAGGTTGATGCGAATTGGAAATCAAATATGTTTTGCCATCAGCAGATTTGTTTTGGTTAAAAGCAAAGCCATTCGAGCCACTTGGGAACTCATCATAATTGATGGCTTGCAATTGTCGCTCAAAAATTCTCAATAGATCATAATGGACATTGCTCATAAAAGTCATTGTCATTGCATAACTTTTGATGACGTCTCTACCATTGATGGGGAATAGTTTTTTGTGAAGAACTTGCTCTGGATGAGCTGTTGCATATGCATTTATGGCATTGGCATAGGAAGACAATATTTCCTTGAAATCTTCTGAAAATGTTTGATCATAATTGCGCTCTACAACAGTATGTGCGTCTACCAAAAAGGCAACCGCATCAAATATTACTCCTTTCTTTCCTTTTACCTCTGACAGTAAACCTTTTACAGCCAGTAGGGGTTCTTGTATGGTAGCAAAGTCATCTTCAGCATGAGCCCAAGCCATTCCATAGGCCGCTTCAGCATCTGTCTTGGCATAGATATGGGGAACCCCCCATTGATCTCTGACAATGTCTATGTTTTTTGTATTTATAGCATTTTGAGCATAAATGTTTGAAAAGATGAAGAGGGAAAGGAGTAGCGCAATTTTGTATTTCATTTCTTTAAAATATTAAAAAGGGTTTTGTTAAGTAATATGATTATAAATAAGTATACGTAAAAAATGAATAATAGATGCTTGACGGGAATAGGTTAGGCGTGTTATATAAAAGATGCATCAATTATTAGAAAGGTTGCGTCTATTGGAGGAAAAGTATAAATATAAAATTAGCTAATGAGTTGTTATGGATTATAAATAGTATTGTTGTACTTTTGAAATTAAAAAATGAAGTTTAGAAAAGCCACCATCGAAGATGTTCCCAAGATTGTACAAATGTTGGCGGATGACAAATTGGGTAAACTAAGAGAGGATTATCAAGAGCCACTTCCACAAAAGTATTACACTGCCTTTCAAAACATTGACAAAGACTACAATCAAGAGTTGATTGTCGTTGAAAATGAAGCAAACGAAATCATAGGGACACTTCAATTGAGTTTTATTCCATACCTAACTTATCAAGGAGGCGTACGGGCACAAATCGAAGCCGTACGCATTCGGTCTGACCAAAGAGGCAAAGGTCTGGGAACAGTATTTTTTGAATGGGCAATCAACAGAGCTAGGGAACGGGGTGCCCACCTCCTACAATTGACTACTGACAAAAAACGTCCCGATGCTGTAAGATTTTATGAGAACTTGGGATTTGTCGCTTCCCACGAAGGAATGAAATTGCATTTTTGAGAGTGGGTTTATTTGCAGTATTATTACTAAATTTGCGGTCAATAAATGACCAATCAAAAACACTATGAAATTCTGGAATGTTTGGCTATTGCTGTTGTTTTGTTTGCAAAGTTGTCAAAGTCCAACATTAGGAGATGCAACAAAAGCAAAACAGACACAAGTTCAAAGCAAGAC
>JAHDIA010000810.1:2095-2385 GCA_020631035.1 Chitinophagales bacterium
AGGAGTTCATTGTCTGGCAAGGATACACCCATTTGAAAACAGATTTGACTTTGGAACAAGCTTTGATGGAAGAAGAAGAATACGCCTCTAGTATTGAGGGATTGCTGGCGACCCGAGGCAATACCCTAGAATCCAAAGCCTGGGAGGCCCGAAAATTCAATGGGGAAACCCAATGGGCAGTTGGATTCAATTTTGTCAATGCTGAGGATAATATTGGAAGATGTGTGATTATGGATACCATCGGACAAAATGTATATATGAAAGCAGGTAATTTGCGAATGGATTGGTTG
>JAHDIA010000811.1 GCA_020631035.1 Chitinophagales bacterium
TATTTACCTTCTGCCTGTTTGTATTTACGGTTGATAAAGTAACAGTCGCCATTTCTTAAAAGCGCATCAGCATATACTTTGTCATTACTAGAACTGGTGACAAGTGTTGTAGGCACTTTTTCAAAATGAGGTAAGGCTTTATTGTATTGCTTTTCTGTAAAATAGCCATAACCAATGGTATAGTGAGCAATGCCTGGTGATACTTTATCACTACTTTGACCTGGGGAGGCTAAGTATTTGTTGAGTTCTTTTTCACACTGTCCAAAGTTGTTTTGACCATAATACATTTGCCCTTTCCAAAAATGGGTTTGAGCGACCAATTGACGATCATTGGGATAGGTCAAAGATTTTTCAAAATGTATCAATGCTTGTTCCATTTTATTGGCACCATAAAAGTCAATCGCTTTGGCATAAGTAATGCGTTGATAAGTGTTTTTGAGACTTTGGTTTTTGTTGGGAATGGACTCAATGATCTCAATGGCTTGGGTGTAATTACTGGTTTGTTCCAATATTTCAGCCAGCAATGATTTTGCCTCATTGTTTTCAGGCGCACTAGGGTAATCGCTGATAAACGCCAAAATGGAATTTAAAGCATCGGTTTGATTGCCCAATTCGTAGGACAATTTACCAAAATTAAAAGCAGACACCCGCTTGATTTCTTCATTGGCATCCAATTCGCTGGCTTGTTTAAAAGCATTACGAGCTTTTTCTTTATCACCTACTTTGATGTAGCAATCTGCTAAGTGGTAAACGGCATTTTGTCCAAACTCATCGGTTAGGGTATTGAGTTCCAGAAAGTTTTCAATGGCATCTTCGTATTTGCCAAATTGATATTGGGTATAAGCAAGTAAGTACAAATCTTCTTTGCTTACCTTATTGGAATATTCGACATAATAGGCTAGGTAGGGGAGGGCTTCGGCAAATTGTTTGCGGTCGTAATAAGTCTGTCCTACAATTTTGTTCATCTGGGTTTTGTACTTCAATCCAGACTGCTCTAGTTTGGGAATGGTATAAGACAAAATTTTATCTGTATTGCCTTGTTTGTAGTAAATTTGGGTGACATAGTATGGAATGATGTTTTTGTAACGAGGAGTGTTTTCGACTATCAAAAAGTTTTTGACCGCCTTGTCAAAATCTCCTTCTTCAAAAGCGAGATAACCCAAATAGTAAGAAGCATCAATATAATGTTTCTTCCGCATTCTGGATACAATGTCAAAGTATTTGTAGGCTTCGCCAAACTCCTTTAGATTGAAGTTGCTGTATGCCTGCATAAATTTAAAATCTTCGTAATCGTCATAAGCGAGATCATCTTCAAATATTTCTTCAAAACAACTTAAAGTTGCACGATATGAACGCTTTTCATAAAAGATCTTGCCCAATTGGTAATTTGCCAAAGAATTGTAATAACGATTGTTGCCGTACTCTTCAACAAATTGGCTGAATAAGTACACCACATCTGGTTTGGCAAGTGCCTTTGAACAGAGTGCTACTTGATAAGCAGCATCCATTTTGTGAAATTCGCTCAATTCCTTGGGTGGATCAACCACTTCTAAGGCATTGCGAAAAGTCTCTTGAGCCAAAGTGTAATTGCCCAAACGAAAATATTCTTGAGCTTGCTTATAAGTCAGCAAGGGATCAAGGTATTTATAGGTCTGTTGGGCATTGACCACTAAAGTACAGCAACATAGTAAAAAGATGGCGACTATCTTGAGGGCATTGTTCATGAACCAGTTCGTTTGAATCTAATTTAAGAGTCTGTGGAGAACTCTAAAGTTTAAATAATAGGGGAACTAAGTAATTGAAATCACAAAAAACAAGCAAAGGGCATTCCTGTCATTGCTACAACTATCTAATTCTTTGTCATAGAATGTGTAAAATTATATCTTTTGAAAATAAAAAGGCTTTTGTAGGTAGAAAATCTACCATATAAAATCAAAAATAATAAAAAATGGGGAGTTAGAGCATTACTTTAGCTTTTTGTACTTAACAAATTGATAGCTAATTTATTGTATCTATCGGGTGTTTATTTCTGTTTATCTACAATCTTTCTAATGGCATTGGCTTCTTTCATAATGTGGATCAGTTCATTTTTGTTTTTCTCAGCTATTAGGCTTCTAAATTCTTGCATTTTTTGAATATAAGTATCTAACACTTCCAATATATTGTCGGCATTTTGGGTAAAAATGGGTTCCCACATATAAGGCGAACTTTTTGCCAAACGTACAGTGGAGGCAAATCCACCACTTGCCATTTCAAAGATTGTTTTGACACTCTTCTCTTTTTCCAATACAGTCGAAGCCAATACAAAAGAACTGATGTGCGAAATATGCGAGACATAAGCTGCATGTACATCATGTTTTTGGGCATCCATCCGAATAGGATT
>JAHDIA010000055.1 GCA_020631035.1 Chitinophagales bacterium
GCAAATTTGAGTGGAGCAAATTTGAGTGATACATATTTGAGTGAAGCAAATTTGAGTGAAGCAAATTTGAGTAAAGCAGATTTGAGTAAAGCAGATTTGAGTAAAGCAAATTTGAAGGATGCAAATTTGAGTGAAGCAAATTTGAGTGGAGCAAATTTGAGTGATACAAATTTGAGTGAAGCAAATTTGAGTAGAGCAAATTTGAGTGAAGCAAATTTGAGTAAAGCAAATTTGAGTAGAGCAAATTTGAGGGATGCAGATTTGAGGGATGCAGATTTGAGGGATGCAGATTTGAGTAAAGCAGATTTGATTTATGCATCTTTGAGGGATGCATATTTGAGTAGAGCAAATTTGAGGGATGCAGATTTGAGGAGTGCATATTTGAGGAATGCAGATTTGAGTGAAGCAAACTTGAGTGAAGCAAATTTGAGTAAAGCAGATTTGATTTATGCAAATTTGAGTGAAGCCAATTTGAGGAATACAAATTTGAGGAATACAAATTTGATTTATGCAAATTTGAGTGAAGCCAAATTGAGTGATGCAGATTTGAGGAATGCATATTTAACAGATGTTAAAAATTTAACAAAATCTCAATTAGCCCAAGCAGGATCTCTCAAAGGTGTCATAGGCTTAGACCTACAACTCGAAAAAGAGCTTAGAGAAGAATACCCACATTTGTTTGAGTGATTGTCTGAACCTTGATTTCTAGGATAAGAAAGATTAGCTTGATATTAAATTACCATTCCCATCAAGCCATCCTAAAAATCAAGGGAATCATGTCGGGCTGACGTTTCAGTTCAAGACAAATGAGGCACTTGTCAGAACCTTGATTCCTAGGATTAGCAAGATTAGCTTGATTGTAAAATAACCACTCCCATCAAGCCCATCCTAGCAATCAAGTTCATCATGGTTCAAGACAAATGAGGTAACGCTATGTTCATACCTTCGTCGTTTGGGGATTCCCACCTTCGTGGGAATGACGTCGGCAACGGAAGTAGTGTGGGAAAAAGAAACATCTAAATCCAGCAAATCTAAAAATCCAGCAAATCCAAAAATCCTGTTCATCCTGATTCCGACAGTTGGGAATGACGCCAGTGACGGGCAAATGTGTGAACCCTGATTCCTAGGATAAGCAAGATTAGCTTGATTTTAAAATTACCATTCCCATCAAGCCCATCCTAGCAATCAAGTTCCTCATGGTTCAAGACAAATGAGGCAACGCTATGTTCCCACCTCCGTCGTTTGGGGATTCCCACCTTCGTGGGAATGACGTCGGTGACGGGAATGACGCTAGAGATGCTGAAAGTAATATTGGAAAAATAAACATCTATGCAAATAAATCTAAAAATCCTGCAAATCCAAAAATCCAGAAAATCCTGATTCAGACAATTGGGAATGCCGCCCCGTTAAGATTCTGTTGAAATAAATGCACTCCCCAAAACTATGCTGACTTCTCATCATCTTTTCTAGAAAAATGTAATTTTGATAATGCTATTTTGAATGAGTCAGAAATGAATGCTGCTAGTTTTTTCAATACAAGTTTTAAAAATACGGATGTTAGTGAAACAAGATTTTACGTAGAACAAATTTGTTATGTCAATTTTGAAAATGCTATTTTGAGGTCTACAGGATTTTCCGCTCACCATATAAAAAATGTAAATTTTGAAAATGCTTGTTTAGTACGTGCTTCTATTGCTTTTTTTCGAATACAAGCAAGCAGAAGAAGCAAAACTAATTCTAAAGGTAAAGCTAATACTAGGCGCAGAAAAAATAAAGCTGATAGTATAAGACATACTAAACATGAAGAAATCAATTTGAAAAATGCAAATTTGAGTTTTTTTAACTTTTATGACAACTATTTTTCTATACAAGATTTAGAAGAGGTAAAGACACTTTATGAATGTAGGGAATTAGACCCCGAAATAGAGAAAGCCCTAAAAGCCACCCATCCACATCTGTTCAAAGAACCTGATACATGATGTCTGGCACTTCCAAAGTGCCTCGCATCTTTAAGATAATTCATATTTATTTTTATGGTGCAACGCCAGTGGTTCATGGCTACGTGAACTCTGGTTAGCCAACGCATACTTAACCCTTCGTACAAGCATTCATCCACCCGCAACATCCTACACCACAAAAAATAAAAGTGGCTTTAAGTGTCAAGCGAAGCGTCACTTAAAGCAAATAGTATCGCAAGTTTGCAACTTGCGAAAAAGATTAGAATACAACAAACCCATAATTTTTGATACCTGGCACTTCCAAAGTGCCTCGCATCTGGAAACGAAAGATGAGATATCAACCTACAAGAATCAAATCTAAAAATCCTATCAATCAAGGTTCAGACATTAGGCAACACTATGTTCCCACCTTCGTCGGTTGGGGATTCCCACCTTCGTGGGAATGACGTCGGCGACGGGAATGATGTTGGAAAAAGAAACATCTAAACCATAAAATCAAAAATCCTGCTAATCCAAAAATCAAGCAAATCCTGATTCTGACAATTGGGAACTTTTATTATTTCCCACACGTTAAACAAACTCACACCCCAAAGCCCAACACTATGCCACAACTAAGCCCCGAATCCATCCACCAATTCGACCGACAATCCGATATGATTGCCAAAGGAGGTATTTACATAGGAGGCGACAATTTTGATTCCAACATTATGTGGCACAAGGGAACACCCCATTTTGGGCGAGGCGTCCAAGAAAAATTTGACGACAAATGGCTCGACCTACCCCTAAGCTATTTTACCAATATCTGTTCTTGGGAAAAAATGAACTTTCTCAACTCCTACAAAATGTTGGAGGCGATCAATCGCTCTTACGTCTTTTCGGGGCGCAATCCCAAGGTCAAAAATCTATACAACTTATTAGACAAAAACCTCGGTTACGCCCTCTTTCAAAAAGTGGAACAAAGCAAGATAGACTTGACCCAAAACGACACCGCCAATCTACAATTCAATGAACACGAAATAGAGATAAATGAATCAATAAGCCTAGCAGAATTGTCCAATCAAATCATCCAAAAATAAGTCCATCAAATCACCGATTACCTCGATCAATTTCTCTCTAATAACCAAATATCCTATAATCAGATTGACACCGTATTTATGACGGGAGGGACTTCAATGGTGCGTCCCCTACAAAATCACTTCAAACAACAATTTGGCAGCGACAAAATCAAATCAGGCGACAACTTCAATAGTGTGGCAATGGGTTTGGCGTATAGTTACAATGTTTTGGCTGGTGGAGCGTGAATGGGTAATTGGTTGATTGAGTGATTGGTAATTGGTTGATTGAGTGATGCCTGGCATTTTCAAAATACCTCGCATCTTTTTGCCACAAATGTGTAGATGGGGGGCATCAACAGAGCAGTTTGCCTTCAGATGCCCGCCATCAAAAAAAGGCGTAGGATGAGCGGGAGGATGCACGCTTGTACAAGGGACTAAGCATGCGTTGGTTAACCAGAATGCATGCAGCCTCGAAGTCACGCACGCTGCCCCATAAAAAGTTTATTTGTAAAATATATAATTATCAGTTATATTAGCGGTTTATGAAAAGCAATTTCTAGCAATCAACCTATTTATAAGCAAAAACAATTACTTACATCTTTATATGGGATTATATCCTATGTATTTAGGTGAGTCTTTTACTCAATGGAAATTAAACAACTAAAATGGAATAAGCAGGGAACATGGCAGTTTTGTAAGGAGGGGGAACAGACATTTGCAGCAGATTGGGTTCTGGTGTTTGGGAATAGAATGTTGTTACAAAACAAAGACATACACTTGGCCCTGAGTAAGAAAGTAGATGGAGAGATAACCTATTGTTCTACTTCTGGAGAGATATGGGCAGATGAAGCACATGAAGGAACTGTTTTCGCCACAGCAATTAAATTTGAACATACGCACTTGCGTACCATAGAACTGTCAGTTGAGACAGCAAAGGATAGTTTTGTCCTAGGACAAGAAATTACCAAACAATTGTCAGATAAAGATTTGAAACACATTTTTATCTTGACAGATGGGCAGCAGGTAAATGGCAGCGAATTGGTAAAGGGAATCAATATGGAACTTCCTGAAGATGTGTTGGTCACAGGAGGACTAGCAGGAGATGGTGAACGATTTGAGCGGACACTTGTAGGTTTAAACCGCCCACCCCAAGAAGGTGTTTTGGTGGCTGTTGGCTTGTATGGAGAGCGTTTAAAATCTGCATTTGGTTCAAAAGGGGGATGGGATTCTTTTGGGCCAGATCGCTTGATTACCAAGTCCAAAGACAATGTTTTGTACGAATTGGATGGACAGTCGGCCTTGTCGCTTTACAAAAAATATTTGGGAGAATATGCCAAGGATTTACCTGGGGCAGCCTTTTATTTTCCATTGAACCTAAAATTGGCATCGGGTGAATCGGTGGTACGGACCATTTTGTCAATAGATGAGGCGAAAGAAAGTATGACTTTTGCAGGTGATATGCCCGAAGGAACCATTACAAGATTGATGAAGTCAAGTGTACATCGTTTGATAGATGGGGCACAAGAAGCGGCGCAAGAATGTTTGGGCAATTTGGGAGACGTTGAGGGAAGTTTGAACATCCTAATCAGTTGTGTAGGGCGAAAGGTGGTCTTGGGGCAAAATGTTGATGAAGAGGTCGAAATTGTAAGGGAAACCTTGGGGGATAAGGGAGTCATTACAGGATTTTATTCTTATGGCGAAATTGCCCCAATTAGCAAAGGAGGCTGCTGTGAATTGCACAATCAAACAATGACAATTACAACATTATCCGAAATTTAAAATGATGGAATTTAACAGACTCCTAGAAAGACAAATTAGGAGGAAATTTGGAAACAAAGACGAGATTCCTGCCGATATGTTGGATTTGATACAATCCATTAGTCAAACCTATGACCAGTTTGAGAAAGACCGTTTGCTGACAGAGCGTTCCTTGGATTTGTCCTCAGAAGAAATGCTCGAAAAAGCCCAAGAGTTGAGAGATATAAATGAGGAATTAAAGCAGTTTACTTATGCAACTGCCCACGATTTGAAATCACCTTTGCGTACCATCGCAAGTTACATACAATTGATTGAAAAAAGACTAGAACTGGACAAAGATACTCAGGGCTTTTTTGATCAAGTAGTCAGTGGAGCCAAACGAATGAATGTATTATTAGATGGTTTGTTGGACTATGCCAAAATCAATAAGGGTGTCGTAGAGTATCAACCCATCAATGTAGTACAATGCGTTAAAAATTGTATACACAGTTTGTCTGATTTGATAGAGACCAATGAGGCAAAAATTGTTTACAATGGTTTGCCAACGGTTATGGGTGAATCCTTTTTTATACACCAATTGTTTCAGAATTTGTTGGAGAATGCCATCAAGTACCGCAAAAGAGAAGTCTCTCCCATCATTCACATTGACGCCAAAGAAAGAGAAGATCGTTATTGGTTTGCGATTAGTGACAATGGAATTGGGATTAAAAAAGAGTATATGGAAGAGGTATTTAAGGTTTTTAGAAGACTACACACCTACGAAACCTACGAGGGCTCTGGCATTGGCTTGGCGATTTGTAAAAAGATTGTACAACGATACGAAGGCGAAATCAAATTTGACGAACAGTATACTAATGGGTGTCGGATACTTTTTAGCTTGCCATTATTGATATAAATTTTGTAGCTTTGGTTGGTCAAACGTATGATGAAAGCTAGCCAAAATATTTATCCCAATTTTTTGTACATAGGAGCCTCCAAAGCAGGTTCATCTTGGCTGTACGAATGTTTGAGAGAACATCCACAGGTTTTTGTCCCAGCTGCCAAAGATTTACACTTTTTTCACATCCACTACGACAAGGGAATGGATTGGTACAGAAATTTTTTTAAGCCCAATGCCGAACAAATTGCTATAGGCGAATTGTCCCACGATTATTTTTTATTTCCCGATGTCGCCCAAAAAATTTATGAGTGCAATCCTAAAATGAAGCTCATTGTGAGCTTGCGAGAACCCGTAGACAAAACCATTTCGGGTTATCAATATGCGCAAAAAGTCTATTTAGACAAATCGGTTTCTTTTGAGGATTTTTTCTACCACCACGACCGCTACAAAAAAACGCACTTTCAAAATATGAACCGAGAGACGGCAAATTATTTTGAACACCTACAAGCCTTTTACAAGAGATTTCCTAGGAAACAAATACTTATCTTATTTTTTGACGAACTAAAAAGCAATCCTCAAAGCTTTCTACAAAAAGTGTACAACTTCCTAGAAGTCGATGCTGATTTTACGCCATCCGTCTTACACCAAAAAGTCAACCAGCAACAAGCGGCACGCTTAGGACCATTGGCACATTTGGCATACAAAGTAGCCGAACAAATGCGTAAGATGGGATTGGCAAATATCGTAGGGGCTGTCAAACGCAATGCCTTGTTCAACAAACTGCTATACCAAGAAAACAAACAAGAAGCAAAATGGACATTGGAGGAAGAAATGAAACACACAGTTTATGAGTATTTTGTAAAAGACTACGCCAAATTGAGCGAATTGATTAAACAAGATTTACCTGCCAATTGGTATTTGTATGAATAATGATATTTTTGCGAAAAGAAAAACAGTATGCGCCCATCAAGCAACAATCCTAAAATATGGCCTTTCCTATTATTGCTAGGATTGTGTTGGTTGTTCTCTTTTGGATACATTGCTTATTATGCCCATACCTTCGATTTTCCGCAAGAAGTCAAATGGTGGCATATGGGATTGAGTATGAGCATGTCGCTATTTGGCGTTGTTTTCGGATGTCTGGCGATGCAGTGGAAACGACTGGCTTCAAACAATTATATAAAATACCTTTGGGCATTTTCCTGGGGCTTGGGCGTCTACCTTATTGCTTTGTTGTACCTACTCAATT
This sequence comes from Chitinophagales bacterium, assembly GCA_020631035.1. Taxonomy (GTDB): domain Bacteria; phylum Bacteroidota; class Bacteroidia; order Chitinophagales; family UBA2359; genus JAHDGP01. The sequence goes on from JAHDIA010000055.1 coordinate 6,901, forward strand.
ACATCAGTTTGAGCGAATGGGGGCAAAACATTTCTTGGAGCATCGTCTCTACTTTTGACAAGGACGTGCCTGCTTTACTAGAGGCATTGCCCTACAACAAATTGCCTGTATACCTATTGTTGTTTGGAATGCCCATTGTCATCTTTGGGCTGTTTATGGCTTTGGCAAACACAATCAATGATGGTTTTATAGGCATTGGACGAATTTTGTTAAAAGCAATGAGGCGTCCAGTAATCTTGGTTTTGGGAATGATCGTGCTAGGAGCCTTGGGATGGCATTTGCTACAATCACGCAATTACATCAGGGGATCTTTGGGAATGAAAGGCGAACCCATCTACAATTTTTTCAGCCCTGTCAATCCGAGCTTTGATGGAAAGCAAACCTTGGATTTAAAAACCATTGAGGAAAACAAAGCAGCCTTGGCAGAGTATCAAGCAAATTTAAATATTGATTCTAAAAACGTAGTCCTCATCATTGTCGATGCTTTGAGAACGCAAAATATGGGTTTACATGGATATAGAAGAGACAATACGCCCTTCTTATCTCAATTGGACCAAGCAGGAAGTTTACAAAAAGCTCCCTTGATTTTATCCAATTGTGCCACTTCTTTTTGTGGCATTTTGAGCGTATTAAATGCCACACCCATCAATGAGTTGGCGAGTACCAATGTTAAGATACAGGATGTTTTTGATCGCTTGGGATACAAGACACATTTTTTGTTAGTGGGTTCCCACAATGAATGGTATCAGTTAAGACGAACCCACGAATACCATAGCGAAATAGATTATTATTTTGACGGTCTAGATAGCAAACAATATGAAATAAATGACGACAGAGCCATTTTTGAATTTTTGGAACAAGTCCCCAATTTTGATGGTGTACCCTCTTTCTTTTATTTTCATTTGATGACGGTTCACAAATTGGGCGTAAAGTTTGACGAAGAACAATACCAAGTTTATCAGCCCTCTAAGCGGACTTCCTATCTCAAGCCAGACAGTAGTATTATGGTCAACAATTATGACAATAGCATACTACAAGCAGATGATTTAATACGTCAAATTTATGAGCATTTATCACAAAAGGGTTTCCTAGAGGATTGTTTGCTCATTATTACAGCAGACCACGGAGAAGCAATGGGTGAACACGGGAAGTTTGGACACAGTTACAATCTCTATCAAGAGTCCATCCACATCCCCTTATTGTTTCACGATACACAAGCAGCAGCCGAAGCAGACTTGCCTTATGGCACTCAAATAGACATTGGTCCCACCATTTTGGATAAATTAAACGTTCCCATCCCGAAAGTATGGAAAGGACGTTCCTTATTACAAACTCCCACATTCCCACACTTTGATGTCTTGCGTCAAACCCGCCACCAAGTCATTGTGATGCAAGACGAAACAGGCATTTACAAATACTACTACAATCAAAAAACAAAGACCCAAGAACTCTTTGAAATCACCAGTGACCCACTAGAAAAAGTAAATTTATTTGACAAGCCCCAATACCAACAACAACAGCAACAACTCCTAGCAAAATTTAAGGAAGAATTTGGCTAGGTGATATGATTTAATACACTGTAAATTAAATTTAAAAATTATTTTTTTGAATGGAACGGAACGTTGATGGCTTCGTTTGCATGGTGTCTCCCCGCTATCCGCTCCAAGTTGTAGATGCGATGAATCGCATCTCTACAAGCTTTCTGCTACTATCGGGCGTATTTTATTTTACTTATTCCTTCGTCTCAAAGACGTCGTTCCAGAAGCCTACGGCTATCTGGAATCTCCCGTTTAGTGTTCAAATTTTGTGAGCAAGGGAATTACTTCTCCCATTTCGTGTAGAAAATTCGTGAATTTTCTCTACGTTTAGTGTTCAAATTTTGTGAACAAAGGAATTACTTCTCCCATTTCGTGTAGAAAATTTACGAATTTTCTCTACAATAAACACAAAACGCTTCGCCAACTTACAATTGGTAAACCTCCGCAAACGCCTCAACCGTATCCGCTACATCATACAACATCACCGAATCATAGGTCTTTGCCTGGGACATTAACAATTTTAATTTTTGAAGCATATCTTCCTCATTTTCGGCAACCGACCATTTGGGATGTTCTTGGGCAATGCCTACCTCAAAGGAAACCAAATACATTCCCAAAAACAAAGCCTCTAAAAAAACATAACCCTGAGATTCATAATTGGAGGTATGTAAAAATATTTTGCTTCTTTGTATATACTTCAATACTTCCGTACGTTCGATATGCCCCGTCATCAAGACATTGTCTTTTACATCCAAATCAACAATGAGTTGTTCAATTTCTTGAGTCAGACTACCTTTAAAATCCCCACCACCAACAATGCAACTTTTGATATTGGGGAAATGCTCTTTTAATCGAGCAATCATTTTGATAAACAAGGGATAATTTTTGACAGGTCCCAAATTGCCCACACCTATGATGTCAATGTCTCGTTCTTCGTGGAGGCTAACATTGGCAAAATCCTTAGCGTCCAAACCCAGAGGAATGATGTAGTCAGCTTTACGTTGCGTATGTTGTTCCAATACTTTCGATTGAAAGGGAGACAGACAACTAATGCTAAATTGATTTAGATTTAAAAAACGCAAATAACGATTAGAAGCTCTCGCATCTTGCCCCACCATACTGACACAATGAGGCAATTGATATTGTTTGCTCAAATAATTGCCCAAAATGGCACATTCTCTCAACCAAAAACTATTGATAAAATCAACCTTTTGAATTTTATTGATTTTTTTGAAGTATTGCACACAAGATTTCCAATTGAGCAGTTTCAATGGCAAACGCCTATTCTTTCCCCCACAAGCATAAACCATAATTTTATGGCACTCATAGATGTGTTTGTCAAAAGGGTAATCCATAGCAATGGCAGAAAAACGAATGTGGGGATAGCTCTGGGTAATGGCCTTGAAATAAGTTTGCAAATAGGGTAGGCAAGAAGAGTCCGACTCATTTTGAGGGAAACCAGGTGTGATGAATACTATGTGTTTAGTGTACTTCATATAATACAAAGCCATTGTCAAATGACTGTATGGGATTTAATTCGTGGTGTTGGTTTAAGTAATCATAGTTTTGCCAAACAGATGCATCCAACAACAAAGAACGAGTCATTTGTTCATGGAACATCAAATAGGTATTGCTTGGGTCTATATGCTCTATTGGGGCTCCCCAAAGACTGTTGATTTGATGTGGGGTATAGCTTCGCAAAGGGCCTTCCAATCCCAATGTATAAATTGTACTTGCTTTGTCTACCTGGGCATTCAATTGAGCAGCAATGCGTTTTTCTTGCTGATTGAATTTGATTAGTTTTTCTAGCAAATAGCCAAACATTCCCAATTGTAAGATACACAATCCAGTCCACAAGATAGGGCGAATCTTTGAATTTTTCACCAATGCCAATAAGCGATTGAAAGCAGGAAAAAATAACAACAAAATAAAAGGAAAAGACAACAACAAATACCGATTATTCTGAAAGGAAATCCCCCCCAAATAAAAGGCATATAAGAAGACCATCAACACACCTATTTTGATCGCTTGTTCTTTAAAATCTATTTTTCGGACAAAGAACAAAAAAGGAGTCCCCAATAGCAAATAAGAAGGATGCCACCAGTTTTTTAAGACAAACAACAAATTGATGCTTTTGTATTGTGCCTGTGCAACATCTGCTTCAAATTTGGATTGAAACAAATGTTTGACAGACCAAAGCGAAATGCCTTTGTCGCCTAAAAAACTAAAAAAATCGCCCTGACGAATAAGCAATTGTGGAAGGAATGCCAACAATACCATCAAAGCAACCAAAGGAAGCCATTTAAAATGTCGGTATTTAAAAAAGTAATAGATGCTTACAAGTGTAGGAATCAGCAAAAGAGGGGCGACAATATAGCGCACCATAAAAGCAGTTGCAAAACACAAAACCACTACCAACAAATGTTTTGCCTCTGCTGCTTTCCAGTAATGCAAGCCATAATAAAATCCAGCCAAGACAAACGCCAAACAAGTCATATCTGTCATTGCCAACACAGAGGCTTTGAGCACAGTAGGGGAGAGGACAAAAAACACCAAGGCAAAGATAGGAATGGTGTCGGAGTACTGTGGGAAAACCAATAAGAGCATTTTACAGAAGTAATGCGTTGCCACCAACAATGCCAAAAGACTCAACAGTGGCAAAGCAAAGCTAGAGCCGACAAGACCGCTCAAAAATGCCCCATAAACCGAATAATTGACAGGAATTGCCATCAAAAAATCCTGTATGGGCGTACCCTCTACAAAATACTGATACAAAGATTTGGTAAAGCGCAAATACTCATAACTATCTTGACCATAATAGCCATTGAAGCCAATGAAAGCGTGAACGACTATAAAAATGAAAATAGGCGTCAAGAAAAGTAGAATATTGTGGTTTTTTTTTAACATCTTTGATACTTCACAGCAAACAAATTTAGAGATATTTATTCAGTCTGACCAAAAATGAAAGATAATTCGCCCAAGTTGACCATCGTAATGCCTGCCTACAATGAGGAAGAGGCTTTGGGCATCTTTTTACCAGAGGTCATTGCGCATTGTCAGGCAAAAAATTATCAGCTCATAGTCGTAAACGATGGCTCAAAAGATACAAGCAAAGAAGTACTAGAAAGACTGTTAAAGGACAGGGGTTTTTCTCCCATTCACCACAAAGTCAATCGGGGATATGGGGGAGCTATCAAATCGGGTATTCAAGCAGCAACGACTCCCTACGTCATCACCATAGATGCCGATGGTCAACACCGATTAGAGGATGTTGACAACTTACTAGAACAAATGGAACAAACAGAGGCGGACCTCATCATTGGCAGTCGGGAAAAAGGAGAAAAAAGCAGCCCTTATCGACAATTGGGAAAATGGATCATCCGCAATACCGCCAAGGTTCTGATGCCACTAGACATTTATGACCTCAATTCAGGTATGAAAATTTACGATACAGAATTGGCGCAAAAGTACCTCAAACTCTGTCCCAATTCAATGGCGTTTAGCGATACCATTACCTTGGTGTTCATCAACGAACGTTGCTTGGTACAAGAACACCCCATACAAATCAATGATCGGATGGCGGGAGAAAGCACTATTTCGACTATGACTGCCTTTGAAACCATCAAGCAAATTTTGAACATCGTTATTTTATTCAATCCAATGCGGGTCTTTTTTCCAATGGCAGTCTTTTTTATAGTAGTCAGCATATTGTGGAGCATCCGTTTTTTGTTGATGGGACGTGGTTTAAGCGTAGGAGCTATGTTGGGTATTACCACAGGATTGATTTTCTTTTTTTTGGGTTTGTTGGCAGAACAATTGTCAATTATTCGTAGGAATTTGTAATGTTGTGTTTTTTAACACAAAAAAAGACAAAGGACCCAAACATGCCAAATACGCCCAATGGTAGTGATTACCCCACAGTAGGGGCAGTGCCTTGTGCCTGCCCTAAACGAGGAGTAAAAACGGACAGCGGTGGTCCGACATTTCGGGAGACACCATGCAAACGAAGCCCCAATCCCGATGCATCGGGATTCCATTCAAAAAATAATAAAATCAAATGCTGTATTTATTCCTCAAATATTGTTACATCGGAATGCTCGCTTGGAGTTGCGGAATTGGCATATTTGAAGGCTTGAAGCGTTTGTTTGGTTTAGACAAATCAAGCAACTTGAATCCAGTATTGACTATCTTCTTAGGTATTGCTGGTATCACCTGCTTGACTGCCTATTTATCTTTATTTGTCAAAATCGGTTTGATTGCCAATATGATTGTATTGGGTGGGGGCGTATTATTGCTTTTGAATGCTAGAAAATCACTACCCACACAATTTAGTAAATTAAAAAAAGCTGCTCAGAACTTAAATTTACTTCAGTGGAGTGTTTTTGTTGTAGGCTTGATTTACATTTTGTTTTTATCCTCACAACAGAGCCTTAGTATGGACGAAGGAACTTACTACGCCCAAAGTATTTTATGGGCAGAAAGTTTCCCCATAGTCAAAGGCTTGTCCAATGTGATTTCCAAATTGGGATTCAATACACACTGGCACTTGACAGCAGCCTTGTTCAATTGGTCCTTTGTAACGGGGCAAGAATCCAACCAACTGAATGGCTTTGTGTATTTGTTGACATTGGGATTTTGCTTATCTGCTCTAAAAGGGGAATTTAACAAAATATCAAATTGGATGCGCCTGACATTATTGGTTTTTCTACACTATTCCCCTTTACACGTTTTTCACATCATTGCACCCAATGCAGACATTCCTGTGATTTTTGGGACGTGGATACTACTCAGCTTGCTCCTAGAAAAAATTGAAGAAAATAAATTGAATGTATTGGATGGACGAGGCATTTTGATTTTATTTTTACTAGGATTTTTTGTGACAATTAAATTATCCTCTTTGCCCATTCTATTGTGTGCCTTACCTTTTGTTTGGACATTTTTAAAGCAAGGAGATTGGCAGAAAATAGTCGGTACAGCGATTATATTTGGAGTGTTTTTATTCCCGTGGATGGTGCGAAATGTCTATTTGTCAGGCTATTTAATCTACCCATTTGCAGGAATAGACCTATTCAATGTAGATTGGAAAGTCCCCTTAGAACAAGTACAAAAAGAAGCCAAATGGATCAAAGACGCCGCCTTTTTATTGGCAAAAACAGACCACAACAATGCGGTAATGACTTTGCCCTATTGGGAACGTTTGCAAATTTGGTTTACCGACAACTTACACCTCAATGATCGATTGTTGGTAATGGGCTTGATGCTCAGTCCCATACTACAAATGGTGTCTTTTGCTTGGAAAAAATCCCCATTTTATCAAAAAAAAGACTACCTCATTTTATGTGGTGTTTTGTGGGGAGGGATCGTTTTTTGGTTGTGGAATGCTCCCAATCCTAGATTTGGATATGGCTTTACCATTTTTGCTTTTTTATTGAGTGTTGTACCTTTTATAGCATTGATTAAAATCCCCAAACGCATCTTGCTTGGATTGGCATTGCTAGGAATACTAGGATTTCAAACGGTGACCTATTGGTATTATCAAAAAAAAATGGATTGGTTTTTGGCAAAGGAGTGGATAGTAAGAAGCGAAACAAATCACAGCATATTTTGGATGCCCAAACCCTATCCGCCGACCAATACGACATCGGTAGAAGATATGTTGTATGTACCGCAAAAATGTTGGGATACAGCATTGCCTTGCTTTGCCAAACGTCCTCGGAAATTTAAGAAAAGAGGGGAGCAATGGGAAGATGGATTTAAGCCTCTACCTTCAACCAATAAAAAGGCGAACGATTGAGCCTCCTAATTTTAGCAATCCATTTATTGGGCGGATTGTACATTTTTTTTACAGCATATTTTCCAAGAGATTCCCACGAATGGTGATGGTAATGCTGTGCCATTTCTGGAAATCCCATTTGACTATAATACGCTCGACTACGTGCTTGAGCAGCAGCAATTTTGGAAGCATCGTAAAAAGGGCTGTCTATAATATGTATGCTGCCTTTGTCACTCAATAGTAAAAATAAAATTGGGAACAATTGCTCTAGAGAAGGAAAATACTGAATGACCCCATTCATCACAATCAAATCGAAATGATGATGAGGGAGTTTGTCCTCAAAAATATCGGCATAAGCAAAATAAGGGCCATTGGGGAATACTCTGTGAGCCTGTTTCAATTCAGTTAAATTAACATCAACTCCTAAAACCTCGGCTCTACAACTTTGGGCAATGTGTTGACTAAACCACCCATTCCCACAGCCCAAGTCCAAAATGTTTTGAGCGTCTTTTAAACCTTCATAAGCCAAAAAACGCTCCATCGAAGCTGACCGAATGTGCCACAATTTATATTGTTCGTCTTGTAGAGGATAATAGGGCAGTTGGGCAACTATAGCATCTTCGTATACCCGTTTTTCGGCTTTTCGTACTCCTAAGTAAGCCGACTCAAATTCCGCTTTGGGGGTACTCAAAAGATAGACGCCATTTTGTTGGGGAATTTGTGCTAAAAAATTCACCCTGTCGTTTTTTCTGTTACCAACCCCAATTAAAAGAGATTTTAAATTTAAAAATTTTTTTATACAAT
>JAHDIA010000056.1 GCA_020631035.1 Chitinophagales bacterium
TTGTAGGCTATCTGAATCGGCATTGCTAAAAAAGGGCGTAGCAGTTGTCGCTATGTTAAAAGTATCCAATACCTCATCAAAATTGAAGTAATTGGCTGCTATGAATACCTGATTGCCTTGCTCAACATACTCCAACAATCTTTCCTCATCTAGTTTAGGAATACCAAACTGTCTATCTATAAAAAAGTAATTGCTCTTGTCTGATAGCTCCTCATTTTCTCTCGAATCCAAATGATTGTAAACAGGAACTCTAATAGTGCTCACCTCATTGCTAGGAAAAACTTCTTGAATGAGATCACGCAACACATGTGTTCCATAAGGAATGGTATCCTTTTCCGAAAAAGTGGCTCGCCAATCAATGGGTTTGGGTTTGTATATTTCGACCAAACTAACCCCAATGATCAACAGACCAAAAACAATATAGGGTAAATATTTTTTGAGCATTACAAAGCTTGTATAAACTGTTGAAATTTGGATTCGGTTTCTCTAAAAGTCTGGTCATTTAAATCAAATTCACCATACCATACATAATCAAACAAATGGCTGAGTTCAGCAAAGTTTGTTCCCAAGCGAGGATTTTTTATTTCCTCGCAATAATCACTATTGGTTTTGTTCTTTTTCCATTCTATAATTTCTTTATCGGTCAATGCTTTTAGGCTTTTGAGGTAGTACAAACGAATCGCCTTTCTGTAATTTCTTTCTTGGACAGCCTCTTGAATTAAGACATTAAAGTCCATTTCGTGAATGTCCTCATCGACCAATTTGTAATCAATTTTTTGAGCATCGTCTCGCTTGATGAATAAATTGGTCATACTCATTCCAAACAAACGGCTCAAGGCATAGGCAATCAACAAGATAAAAGCGGCATATTTGAAGAGGTCCCATAGATTGGATACACCATCCACCCTAAACAGATTGTCCAGTTGATGGAGAAACCAATACCACATCCTCTCAAACAAACCATCGCTTGGTGGAATAAATTCTTTGTCATACTGAAAAGCTGGATCATTTTGATAAGTATTCAACTTCCCCTCATCAAAGCTGCGTTCGATGATGGGATAATCGGTGCTTTGCAATTGTTCAAAAGTTGAATCAATATTGGACTGTGCAAATGCCACAAAACTCAGTAGTAGCAAAAGAAGATTTGTAAGTAGTTTTTGTAGCATTTAAGGTTTAAAAATAGATGTTTTTAGAATTGTGAACAAAATATTTGTTTTTTGTTAAACAAAAGTGAAGGATTTATCCTCTTCTAATGTCTAAATAACGTAAAAAATTCATTACTTGGTTTCATTTAAGCTATGAAATGTTGACAATGGTGTAAAAAATTGGGTTCTATGACAATTTTTGGAGAGTGATTCTTGAACAAATAGTAGGGAGCCAAAGGCGACTGGATAGCTTGTTTAAGAATTAGCTCTCTTCCGCAAAAATTGTCATAGGACCAAAAATTAAAACATTTTGTTAGTTACAAGATATAGAAGCTAAGGATGAAGCGGTTGGTTTCCCTTGAGACAAGGGACAAAGATAGGCGAAAATACACCCGATAGTAGCGGATACCCCGTAGGTTTGGTAAGAGCTTCCAGGTTTTAAAAACCTGGAAGCTCTCCAAACCTACGGGAGTAGCAGCGGATAGCGGGGAGTCGCCATTGTTTGAAAATCCAAGCGTTCTGTACAAATCAAAAATAATTGTATAAAAAAGACTTATGAAATTATTAAAAATCACCATTTTACTAGCTGTAGTGTTTGCTATGGATTGGTCATCGGTACAAGCACAAAGCTTACCAGATCAAATGCACTTCTCAGAAGATGGGCGGCGTTTGATATTGGGTGGTTTGCCATCTGAAGGCCTCTATGATGAGTCTGTGGTTCGTACCATAGAGCTACAATTTGACCAGTTGGACTATTGGGATCAAATGAGTGACAACTACGAGAATGGGGAAGATATTTTGGCAAGCGTGGTCATTGATGGAGAAATTTACGACAGTGTTGGCGTACGTTTTAAGGGACAGACTTCTTATTTTATGAACAATAGCGAAAAAAAATCCTTTAATCTCTCTTTAGACTACATGATTGAAGACCAAAAAGCGATGGGTTATCAAACTTTGAACCTCAACTGTGGTTTTCAAGATCCTTCTTCTATCAGAGAAGTCTTGTTTAATTATTTGGGCAGACATTACAATCCGAGCTTGCAAAGCAATTTTGTATCACTTAAAATCAATGGAGAAAATTGGGGGCCCTATGCCAATATTCAACAATTAAATGGGGATTATTTAGAGGAATGGTTTTTGAACAATGATGGTACTCGTTGGAGAGCCATCCAAGAAGATGCAGGTGGTCCTCCTGGTGGTGGTCCTCCTGGCGGCGGTCCTCCTGGCGGTGGCCCTCCTGGTGGCGGTGGCCCTGGTGGCGGTGGTCCTGGTGGCAATTTTGGTGCAGGAGAATCCTCTCTTAATTTTTTGGGAGCTGATACCAGTGAATACGTTGACAAATACTTATTGAAAAAAACCTTTAAAGAAAACCCTTGGGACGATTTGGTCAATGCTTGTGAAAAGCTTAATAATTTAGAGGGTACGGAGCTATACGCTTCTTTGGGTGCGTATATAGATGTGGATAAAACTCTTTGGTATTTGGCACACGAAATCATTTGGGGAGACGAAGACAGTTATGTATGGAAAGGTGGTATGGATTATTATGTTTATTGGGATGCTGCGACCAATTTGGTGGTACCGTTGGAGTATGACGGCAATAGTTGTATGTTGGAAAATGCCCTTGAATGGAGTCCATTTTACAATGAAGACAATCCTGATTTCGCGCTTGTCAATCGTTTGTTTGCCATTCCAGAATGGCGTCAACGTTATTTGGCTCATGTAAGAAGCATTCTCAACACATATATGGTTCCCGAAGATATTAACCAACATATAGATGGCTATGTGGCACTTATTGGTGATTTGGTTGAGGAAGATCCTAAAAAAATCTATTCTTACAATGAGTTTCAAAATGAAATAGATTTTCTAAAAGATTTTATCAGAGATAGACGGGACTTTTTGTTGAGCCATCCCGAAATTGCTCAGGAATCTCCCAATATTCAAAGTACCAACCATTATGTTGATGGTGAAGCCAATGTAAATCCCAAGCCAGCAGATGAAGTAGTGGTTACAAGCCAAATTGATGCTTCGATGGGTATTGACAAAGTCAATTTGTATTATGGTACTGGCTTGATGGGTCTTTTTGAACAAATCGAAATGTTTGACGATGGGCTACACAATGACGGTGCTGCCAATGATGGGATTTATGGAGCGAGCATTCCTGCTATGCCTGCCAATACCTATGTACGTTATTATGTAAAAGTCACAGCTGATGATGGTGTGGGAACAGTCAGTTTTGATCCACCTGGAGCAGAGCATGATATTTATGTTTACAAAGTAGGCTTAGATTATGTAGCTGAGTCAACAGTAGTCATCAATGAATTGATGGCGTCTAATGATACCATTGTCACAGACGAGGCTGGCGAATACGATGATTGGATAGAGTTGTACAATTTGACAGAAGATACTGTGGATTTGTCTGCCTACTTTTTGACAGACAAACCAGATGTGCCCAATAAATGGGTTTTCCCCGAAGGTACAAAGATTGCTCCCGATGACTATTTGATTATCTGGGCTGACGAAGACCAAGAGCAAGGTCCCTTACATACTAATTTCAAATTGTCTGCTGCTGGTGAAATACTGACTCTATTGAGTCCCAATTTGGAGGTCATAGACGAGGTCAATTATGGTCAACAGTTGCCAGATAGTGCTTATGCTAGGGTTCCCAATGGGACAGGAGATTTTGAGATACAAGCAGCCACTTTTGGTATGAACAATGCTCCAGAGCTAGAAGAACCCCAAGATACTATCATGTCTACTTTGGGCAATGTGCTTGCTAGTACTACTCCAATAGAGATTGCTCCCAATCCTGCTACTTCATTTGTCTATTTGACCAATCTAAGTGGCATTCCTAGCAAAGTTCAGATATTTGATGCTAGGGGTCAGTTGTATCGCACATTGGAATTACAAGATCAATTGAGACTTAATACCAGTAATTGGGAAAAAGGTATGTATTTTATAAGAAGTGGACGTTTTAGCAAACGTTTGGTGGTAGTGGACTAAACGTCTGTTTTGGATTTTCAAAATCAGCTATAAAATGCGCCTTCGATTTGATGAATAGAAAACACAAGGCATAAAAAAAGTGGGGCAAATGCCCCACTTTTTTTTTATCAATATTAATATTTGTCATCTCTGTTTCTGTCACGGTAACCACCGCCACCACCTCGGTTGTAGCCACCGCCACCACCTCGGTTTCTGTCACGGTTGTAACCACCGCCACCACCGCCTCGGTTGTAGCCACCGCCACCACCGCCTCGGTTGTAGCCACCGCCACCACCGCCTCGGTTGTAGCCACCGCCACCACCGCCTCGGTTATTGCTTCTTTCTTCACGAGGGCGCGCTTTTTTGACGACAATCACTCGTCCATCTAGTTCACACTCGTTTAGGTTCTCAATAGCTTCATAAGCTTCTGTGTCATTAGGCATTTCAACAAAACCAAAACCTTTAGAGCGATTGGTTTCGTAATCCATAACAATCTTGACAGAGTCAACTGTTCCAAATTGTTCAAAAGCGTCCCTTAACGTAGCCTCTTCTGTGTTAAAATCTAATTTTGCTACAAAAATGTTCATTTGAAAAAAAATTGAATTAATTAAACGACCTCCTTGTCTATTTGCGAGTAGGTCTAAAAAAAATGTATTTATTTGCCCATTATTTCCATCAAATAAGACGAGAAAACTCTCATTTATTTGAGATAATGATAATTTGAAAAATATTTAAAAACTAACAGAAGGTTAAATTGAAAAGTAAGTACTACATTAAAACTAAAGTAAAGAAATTAAGGGCAGGAGTCCTAAATAATCATTCATTGTAGCTAAAATTGTAGATATTATACCAAAAAACTAATGACATCTTAATTATCATACTTGGTATTGAAACCATTCAAAATCCTAATTGAACTAAAGTTATACTAAAAAGAACACAATGTCAAATAAAAGCGTTCCATTTTTGGATATTATTTTTGTTTCTTTAACACAATACACCCAAGGGGAGAAGCATCACTTCTGAGGAGTGTTTTCTGTTATTCAATGGCACTTTTTGAGACAGTTTCTTATTCAATACGCCATTACCCCTATACTTTGTTGCATCACTATTGAATATTTCTTGATAAATTCCACTTTGAGGGTACCAATTCGATAATATTGTCGTGTAACAGGAGTACAATTGATCACAATTAGCCATTCTTCTTGCTTTCCTTTACGTATATAAGTCAATACACTATTGATGTTATCGGTACTGTCAATTCATTCGAAACTTTGTGCGTCAAAATGCTTTTCATACAATGCTGACTCATTTTGTTACCAATGGTTTAGGTCCTTAACCAATATTTGTAATCCTTTGTGAGTTGTTTGTTTCCAATCATCTGTCTCCTTTCATTATTTCTCTGTTCATCCGTCTAAACTTACGACTATAGAACTTTCTTTTGTAATCTTTCTTTTTGTTGTTTTCAAATTCATAAGCAATTCCAAGACTGGCATTGATGAGGGCTATGGATTGTCTAAAAGTATCATTGGATTGTATGTCAAATGAGTCTGCTGTAAACTGGCTTATTTCTCTAAATTTGGGACGCGAAAAAAACATTTCCCCCTTTAAAAACACCCGCCAGTTTTCTTGGATATGCCTACCTACACTTGCCGATACCAATAAAGCGGAGCCAATAGAAGTATTGCGTTCAATACGACTATTTAGGGGCTGCCCATTGAAGATTCCCGTATAATTGATTTCGGGTGTTACAGAATAATTTAAGCCCAATAAAAAAGCAAAATCAAAGGTAAAATTTTCTTCAGGTAGAGAGATATACGGTCCAATGGTCAAATAAGTATTGAGCCAATTCTTGTTGTCAAATGTACCTGACTCTTGCATCTGTCCTTCAGGTAAGTGGTACATCAATTTATCGACATAAGTATCTGTATTGACGGAGTGATTGGTATAACCAAAACTCCACCCCAGTCCGAGGTTTTTGAAAAAGATGAAGGCACCATCCAAGCTCAATTTCAAGCCTGTTTTGGCAAAGCCAGATTGTATACGCGGTACGCTTGCAGCAAAGTTATCTGTTGGCATACTTGGTCCTATTGACAAACCAAAATAGGTTTCAGAAATGTCAACAATTTTAGGCGCCAATACTTTGGGTTCTACTTCTTGTGCCGCCAGATTTATTCCTAGATAACACAAACACCCACAAAGTACTACACTTTTAAGCCCAAGTGATTTTAATTGCCGCATCATCATTGGCAAATTCCACAAAAGGAAGGTCGGTGATGGTTTTAGAAAGTCCGTCATTTTTTTCCCAGGGGTCATAATCTGAAATAGGTTCTATAAAACGATAATTTTCGGAGGCTGTTTTAATCGCCTTTTGATTCAAACACAACTTACTCAATTCTGACTCAGAAAATCCGTGTAGATACAATTTAATGTTTTTAAACTTAGATTCAAAATCTCCCTCCTTCTCTTCGAGGATCAAGCACTGTTTGGTCGCCAAATAACGATGGTTTCTCCTATAATACTGTCCACTTTTGTAAGCATAAGAATAGCCATCGTCCTCATAATACACAAAATCATTGTCAGTGTTTCCTTTGTACAAATGTAAAAACAAAGTTGCTTCTGGTGTTTCTTCTGTGGATTGTATCAAAGATTGCATTGGTACAATACTGCCTCCTTTTACAAAAATGGGCAACTCATCCAGTGGTGCATCTACAATAATTTCTTTTTCTCCAGTCCACTGTGTATCCTTATACAACAAATACCATTCCCCTTTTGGCAAGTAAAACTTCGCCAATTGTTTGCAGCTTTCTATAGGACAAATCAAAAAGGCAGGTCCCAATAGATATTCGTTATCATAACCACTTTGGTATATCTTGTCCTCAAATGGATTGTCTAGGGTAAGCGAACGAGAAACGGGCATTCCCGTTTGGCTTGCCTCATAAAAAACAGCATACAAATAAGGCAACAAACGGTAACGCAAATTGATGTAATTCCTAGAAATCTCCTCTACCCTTTCACCAAAAGACCAAGGCTCACAACTTCGGCTATTGATCATTGTATGCGCTCTAAAAAATGGTGCGAATGCTCCTATAGAAATCCAACGAGCAAACAAATCGGGACTGGCATCGCCCATAAAACCACCTACATCATAACCCGAAAAAGGCACACCTGATAAACCCAGGCTATTGACCATTCGACAACCGACCAACATACTATCATCATTGGAAGTATTGTCGCCTGTCCACAATGCTGAGTAGCGTTGTATGCCTGCATAAGCGGCTCTGGTCAATACAAAACTTCTCTTGTCTGTTTGGTATTTTTGGGTGGCTTCATAAGTTGCCCTAGCCATTTGCATTCCGTATACATTGTGTGTTTTTTTGTGACTGGCACGTTCTCCTTCAAAATCAAACTCTATCAAGTCGGGTACTTCCTTGCCCCAGACAGCTGGTTCGTTCATATCGTTCCAAAAGCCGTCAATTCCGTCTTCAATGACGTCTTTGACCTGGTCTTGCCACCAAGTTCGCACCTTGGGATTGGTGAAATCAGGAAAATGACAGCTCCCTGGCCAAACATCTGCTGTATAATAAGTTCCATCAGGATATTTGACAAACAAATCATCGGCTTTGGCTGTTTCGTAGGGTTCATACCCTTGCTGTACCTTGATACCTGGATCAAAGATGATCACCGTTTTGGTTTGATAGGTTTCTTGTAATTTTTTCAACATTTGGCTAGGATCAGGAAAACGGCTTTTGTCCCAAGTAAATACCTTGTATTCATCCATATAATGGATGTCAAAATACAAGACATCTAAAGGAATTTTGCGCTCCCTAAAAGTCTGTGCCAAATTGAGTACTTCGGATTCTGGATAGTAACTGTATCGACATTGTTGGAAACCCAATGCCCATAGTGGGGGTAATTCCATATGCCCCGTCAAAGCAGTATAAGTTTTGATGATGTCAGCAACGGTTTCGCCATTGATAAAGTAATAATTGAGTGGTCCATCGTCTACTGAAATGGAAACAAAACGGTCATTGGCTGCTCCAAAATTGAAACGAGATTTGTAGGTATTGTCCAAAAACAATCCATATACTTGTTTTTGATAGATGCCAATATAAAAAGGGATGGTGGCATACAAAGGGTCGGTATCAGGTGTATAAGCAAAAGCATCGGTATTCCAATTGACATAGGCTTGCCCTCTTCTATCCAAGCCATTGGCTTTTTCACCAAGTCCAATGAAACGTTCTTTTTCTTGGAGTTTTTTATACATTGTTGCTTCATTGCCTATCCAAGAATGCCCAAAGGCGGGATCATCTTCATTGAGCAAATTACCTGCTTGATCATAAAAAGACAACCTCAATGGGTCTTTGGTAATAGACAAAATCAGCTCATCTGTTTCGAGCAGATAGGAATCGCTTTCCTCGGTAAACGTCCAGCTAAACTGTTGTGGTTCGGCAATGACTGCATAAGAAAAATCTCTAGGAACAGCAGTATTGGGGTACACATTGACTCGAATGACATTTGGAATATAACAAACGAGTTCCATTGAGAACTGTTTTCCTGTAAACTTGACACCATTTTTGCTTTTTTCAACTGATTGTGGTACACCAATGGAAATGTTCAAGTTGTTGGGCATAGTAAATGTTTATTTTGAGCGATACAAATTTGAGGGTAAATTTATATCTTTTTCTGAGTATGGTATTCAATTAAATTGTAAATAGGTTGTTTTACAATTCTACCAATGGTAAATCCAAAATCGTCAGAGACTCTTTGTAGAATGTGTTGAAAATAGTAGGCAACAGACCCTACAAAATTGACGGGAATTTCTTGGTGTTTGGGTAAGCTCGTTATGTGAATGTCTGCAAACTCTGCCAGCCCACTATAAATGAAATCAACGACCCATTTTTCTTCCTTAAAGTCTGAAAGCGACTTCATAAAGGAAGCGAGATAGACATTTTCGTGTGGCTTAGAGTATACATTTTCAAAAATGATTTCTTTGTTCAAACCATAATCATTTTCGAGTTTGTTTTGTAGATATTCGGGCAGTCTTTTGTACAGGTATTTACTCAATAATTTGCGACCAAAATAAGAGCCACTTCCTTCGTCTCCCAAACGGTGTCCAAGAGCGGGGACTCCTTCCTCTATCCCTACCCCATTAAAATAACAAGCATTGGAACCAGTACCCAAAATACAAGCAATGCCTTCTTCGCCCATACAAGCAGCATAAGCGGCTCCATTCAAATCGTGATCCACATAAATACTAGCATTGGAACACACCGCTTTTAAAGCCCTTTGCATATGCGCTTTTCTAGGTTTACTTGAACAACCTGTTCCATAATAGTAAATCTGATCAACCAACTCTGCTCTCTTTTTGAACTCAGTACTTTGCTTAATGTTATTGGTAATGAATGCTTCACTATGAAAAAATGGACTAAATCCAATGGTACTTACTTTTACAGGTTCTTCATTTTCTGAAACAAACATCCAATCACATTTGGTTGCTCCACTGTCTGCCACTAGAATCATATCTTAATTTATTTAGGTGATGTTCAATTTGGGATTTATTATCATTGTTCGTTCTTTAGCGTCGGATGAGCGGGGGGATACACTTTAAAACGCAGCCCTAAGTATGCGTTGGCTAACCAGATCACCCGCAGCCATATCCCACACACCTTGCACAATAAAAAATTCAAAAATGAAAATTGAAAATTCAAAAATGAACTTAATCTAGGAGTTTATCATTTTGAATCTTAGCTAAAGACCGCAAAGTTAATAAACTCTTGTTATATAGAAAGAATGCTGTCTACCCTAAGTAGTTCTTCATCTATTTCACGTTCTCCATTGATGGCTGTCAAAAAAGGAGTAAAACGCGCCTTTCGGTTGATGAGTCCGACCATTGAATTCCGCTCCCCTTTCATCAATCCTTCTACAGCCAATACGCCTAGACGACTAGCCAAGATTCTATCAAAACAAGTAGGACTTCCCCCTCTTTGAAGGTGGCCCAAAATGGTTACTTTGGTATCGTAGGCTTGGGTTCTTTCTTCAAGTTCGTTGGCAATTTTGACTGCTCCGCCTGCTCCTTCTGCAACAATGACGATATTGGATGTTTTTTTATTGTTGGTGCCATAATCCAATATCTGCTCTAAGCGATCTATTGACAATTCTCGTTCTGGAATGATAATGGTTTCGGCACCTGTTGCAATGGCGGAACGCAAGGCAATGAAGCCTTTGTCTCTGCCCATTACCTCTATAAAAAAAAGTCGATTGTGTGAAGAGGCCGTATCTCTAATGCGGTCGATGGACTCAACAGCTGTATTGGTCGCTGTATCGTAGCCAAGTGTGTAATCTGTTCCGACCAAATCGTTGTCGATGGTTGCTGGAATGCCTACTATGGGAAAATTGTATTTGATTCCCAATTTGTGTGCTCCCGTAAAGGTTCCATTTCCCCCAATGACCACCAATCCGTCCAATTTAGCTTTTTGGATGCTCTGCCAAGCCTTTTCCATTCCTTCTTCCGTCTTAAATTCATCTGAGCGAGCAGAACGCAAAATGGTTCCTCCTTTATTGAGAATCCCACTTACATCTTTGGAAATCATTTCTTTGAAATACTCCCCATCTTTAATGAGTCCATTGTATCCTTCGTATATTCCAATGACTGTACGTTCATAAAATATTCCAGCTCGAACAACCGCTCGAATAGCGGCATTCATTCCAGGTGCATCTCCTCCTGATGTTAATACGCCTATTTTCTTTAATTTAGCTTTCAAAATATGCTTGTTTTTGATTATTGTTCAATTTTTATATTCCTTTTCTTAACATATTTCCTACACTTCATTCTTAAAGCACCCAACATGTACAAACATACTGACACTTTTGCTTAAAGTGTAAAAAAAACACTATGAAATTTGTGAGAAAAAATGGCAAATGTCTGTTTTTTTAACAATTGGCTAAATAATTGTTTGGTTCAAACTAGGTGTTTATAACAAATTGCGTTTAATTTTGCGTTGTTACTTTGTTTTACGAGACCAAGCTTAAATGGATTTTACCAAACCGACCAAATTCAAACAAATGTTTACAATGAAACAATTATTCATTTATATATCTACCCTCTTGCTCCTTTCTTCCCTCACATTGATGGCACAGCCCAACAACAGTGAATTTGAGTCATATGGTTCCGAACAAAGCCAAAGAAAATCAAAGAAAAAACGAAAAATCAAACCTTCTAAGTCTTCTACAAAGAAAATGAAGAAAGATTTGAACAGTTTTGAGGCAAGCAAGAGCCCAGAAACTAGTGATTCTCAACAAAATTCAGGCAGTGGTGATGTCATTAGTTTGGACATTGACGATTTGTTTGAACAAAATTTGGATACCGTTATTGTTGATGCTCCTAGAAAGGTCATAACCTTTAAAGATCAGCAAAAAGTCGATTATTTTTATGGTCAAGCCCTACAAAAAGTCAATGGAAAAGATTACAGTGGTGCGTTGGACTTTTTGAACAAAAGTTTGAAATTGGACCCTAATAATAAAGAATTGCTCCAATTACGAGGCAATATTTATGTGGAATTGAAAAAGTACCGCAAAGCGAAAAATGATTTAAGAAAAGCGTTAAAAATTGCTCCTAAAGATCCAGTGGTCAATTACAATATGGCATCGGCATTGACCAAAACGGGCAAGTTCAAAGATGCCATTGATTATTTTACGACTGCCATACACGAAGATCCTGACTATATTTTGGCCCTTCAAGGTCGAGCGGCTGCAAGAGCCATTACCAAACAATACGACTTGGCCATTGATGATTACAATAGTGCCATTGATGCGAATTCCTTCTTTACTCCTGCTTACAAAGGTCGAGGTATTGCCAAAAGTCTTTCGGGAAGGTATGACGAAGCGGTGATTGATTTTTCTCAGTCTATTGAGTTGCGTCCCAATGATGGCTTTTTGTATTACTATCGTGCATTGGCGTATCTTCAAATGCAAGAATTTGATAGTTCTTGTAGAGATTTCAACAAAGCTTATCAATTGGGTATAGATGAGGCTCGTTTGGAAATGCGTAATGCTTGTAATTATAATCCTTATTATAATGTTCAAGATTATTTGGGGCAATAATAGGGCGAATGCAATTCGCCTCTATAGCAATAAACTGCATCCTCGAGTTTAGGGCGAATGCAATTCGCCCCTATAGCAATAAACTGCATCCTCGAGTTTAGGGCGAATGCAATTCGCCCCTACAGCAATAAACTACATCCTCGAATATCGCTATTGTCCATACGTCCCAATACCTGAAAACTTTGATCTTCCGCTTGTTTGCCTAAATCGGAGGTGGCTAAAAAGGAACAGGAATACAAATTGGCGAGGTCTATGATGTTGATCGCTCCCGTTTGCCCTGTGTCGACATAAGCAAAAGGATCGTTGTGTTCTCGTATCAATACTTTCATCCAAGGTGGGCTGATATACAGTCCTTCTTTTGCTGAGTAAGCCTGTGATAGTAGCTCTGTCATTCCATACTCTGAATGAATACTCTCCAAATCAAATGCCTGTTTGAGTTGGCTTTGTAGGTCTTCCCGAATGATTTCTTTTCGTCGCCCCTTCATTCCACCTGTTTCCATTACAGTGGTGTGTTTTAGCGACATCGGAAATTGCTCTGCAAAATCCAATAGAGCAAAGGTCACTCCAATAAGGATGGTGTGTTGGTTTTGTGCTTCCAATTGTTGCAAAACCTTGGCGAGTTCTTCAAAATTGTACAAATAAAATCCACTTTGAGGATGCTCAGACAACTCAATCAAACGCTTGCTCATATAAACAAGTGAAGAACCTTTGCGTTCTAGATAGGCTGGCAATAACGCAAGGATACAATAATCGCTGATCTCTCCATAAAAATGTTCAAAACATTGGCGAAAACTTTGTTCATACATATTCAAGTCTGCGACCAAGTGTTGGCTGTATTCCATTCCTGTTGTACCACTGCTGGTAAAAATGGTTTCGGCTTTTTTTCCCTCCACAATGATTTGGTGCTGTTTGAACAATTCTATGGGCAAAAATGGAATGTCTTGGAGTGTTTGTACCTGCTTGGGAGATACGCCAAGATGCGCTAAAAACTGTTTGTAAACAGCACAGTACTCAGCTTGGTATCGAAACACTTCTAAGCTCAATTCCTCAAAGTTTGCCTCTGTGACCGAAAAAATTAGTTGTTCTAAGCTTTGCATTTGAAATAAAAATCTTGCTATCTTGTTGAATATATAGCCCCCTTCGACAAGCTCAGGGAGCAGTCATTCCATTTATTAAGGGAAAAACTGAAACGACACAAAGATGAAGCATTTTTTTAAATATTGTTCTGTCTCTCTTGGTATAATCTTGCTAAGTGTGGTTGCGTGCATCAAACCAGAAACATTCCCACCAGAACCAAGAATATTGGATGTTCGCTTTGACCGTTCTAATGTAGACAGCAAAGAAGCCTTTTTTGTGTATATAGATTTTCAAGATGGCGATGGCGATTTGGGTTCTCCCGAATCAGTTGGAGAGGCCAATGTCTTTTTGATAGACCCCAGACCCAACAACATTGATATAAGCTTGCCAAAAGATACCCAAACCTTTTCTATGCGTTTTATAGAACCTCAGGGCAGCAATGAGAGCATAGAGGGGACCATCAACATTCACCAACAGGTAGGTAATTGTTGCTTACACGTCATCATTCCAGGTTTTGCCTGCAATCAGCCCAAAGAGTTTCCTGATTACGATACCATTTACTATGATATATACATCAAAGACAGGGCAGGTAATCTTAGCAATATTCTCAAAGCTCCTCCCCTTGTTGTCAAGTGTATTGAGTGATTTACTTCTTATTCAAAGTGTTAAAACTTAAAGGATTAACTAAGTAATTTTTTTTCAGCTATTGTGTTTTTGCATACAATGGTTTACATTTGTTGCATTCATATTAAATCGTGAAAACACAAAACTTATGAGAAAATCTATTTTGTTGATGAGTGTATCGCTGATATGCTTTGGCTTAATGGGAATGTCCCTACTAGCCCAACCTAGCAATGATGAATGT
Organism: Chitinophagales bacterium; assembly: GCA_020631035.1. Taxonomy (GTDB): domain Bacteria; phylum Bacteroidota; class Bacteroidia; order Chitinophagales; family UBA2359; genus JAHDGP01. The sequence goes on from JAHDIA010000056.1 coordinate 14,167, forward strand.
AACAATGCTATTCCACTAACACTATCTACTGCCTCTTTTATCATTTCCTACAATGGTCCTTTTACCAATGTTGATGCAACAGTTGCAGCAGATGACCCCATTGGTTCATTAGACAATGGAGACGGCACTTCTCCCTGTTGGTTTGAGGATCAATTTGGCGTACCTCCTTTTGTTAATGGTACTGTCTGGTTTACACTAGAAGGAGATGGAAACACCTACTTTTTGTATACTTCTCAGATTTGTTCAGGAGGCTCAATTGATGATGCAGATTACATTGATTTTGGCGATACTCAAATGGCCGCATATACTGGCTCTTGTGGCAATTACACCTTTGTAGATTGCAATGAAGATGATGAAGCCAACGTTTCTGGAGAATATGTTGCTGTGAATGGTCCAAATGACAATTATCTATCAGCCTTGACACTTACAACTGAGCCAGGGGTTACCTATTATATCGTAATAGATGGTTTTAATCTAGCTGAAGGTGTATCAGACGGTCAATTTTGTCTTAACACAATACAATTTGACCCCAGTGCTTGCATTGCGGACCCTGTTTGGGTAGATCTAGACGGCCCCTCTATTGTCCCAGAACCCATGCCTATCTGTAATGATACAGGTGATACTTTGGTTGTACCCATTGCCATTTTATCAGAAGACTCAGAATATACCATTACAAGCACTGCTGGTACTGTTTTGACACCTAGTATTCCTGATGCAACTGTGGGTGGTATTAGTCTTACCCAAGCAGACATTGATGCTTCGGGGGGGAGTGTGACCATTACCATTACTGGAGTAAACAATACAAATTGTGTAGGGGTA
>JAHDIA010000057.1:0-4901 GCA_020631035.1 Chitinophagales bacterium
TGAGTCTGACACCGCCTCAACAACTGAGATGGAAGTTGTATTATTATCGCAAATTGATGATTGAAGGGAATTATACCAAAGCGGCTAAATGGGCAGACGAATGTTTGGTATTTTGTGAACAACATATAGAGACTTGTCAGCTTTATTTGACCAATTGTTTGTGTTCCAAATCTTATACGCTTGAATTGAGTGAACAGAGAGCTTATTTGAAAAAAGCGAAGGAAGCTATCGTCAAAGAAACACCAGTAGAAGATAGAATTAGGTTTTATCTTTTGTTGGGCAATCTTGATGACAATGAAACAGAAGTGGCGCTGGCTTATATAGACAAGGCTTGGGACATTGCACAGAATGAATTGGAATATCCGACCATTTGGCTTTTGAGAATTTTAGAGGCAAAGCCTTACATTTTGGTTTTGGCAAATTTGACGCACGAACTCATCAAAGTTTGTCAACAAGCAGAAGTTTTGATTGAGTCAATCAATGGGCCGCTTCCAACAAAATTGCTCTTGAATCATTACCAACATTATAGCATAGGACATTATTTGTTAGGCAATTACTATGATAGTATTTTTTATGGACAAAAATTTTACTTATTAAGTGAGGAACTTCAATCATACACTAGAGTTTCAGCTTGTGAGAACCTAGCAGTAGCTTACACGGCAATAGGCAAACATCAACTAGCACAGGACTATGCACTAAAAGCATTTGAGTTTGCCAAAGAAGCAGAGCCAGATTGGGAAACGTCTAAGCATGTTCGGCATTTTAGCCATACTTTTAAGGTTTTGGGAATCGCTTATGGGCAAGAAAACAGAAAAAAGGCAGAAGATTTTTTTCATAAGGGATTAGAAGTTTTAAGTCGATTAGAGGAAGAAAATCCTATTGAGTCCTACGATTTGTATGTGAAATTGGCGAAACTGAACAAGGGAGATGCAGCTCTAAGCTATCTAGAAAAGGCGAGTCGAGTAAGCTCTATTAGAAATATAGAATTAAATCTTGAACTAGGCATTGTCTACAAAAAAATGGGACAATTTGACAAGGCACTTGACTATTTAAAACTATCCATTCAGTTAAATTTATTTTTTGACAAAGAAGCCATTGAAGGCAAATCAACATACCAGCTTCATCAATTTAGAAAGAATCCGCTTGCATTGAGTGCGCTCAACCAAATTGCGCAAACTCATTTTGATAAATATATACAAGACCATCAAATAGAGCAGTTGAAGAAAACATTGGAAGCCTATGAGGTAGCTTTTGATTTTATGCATTGTTTGAGGGCAGGCACAAGCGAAAGAAACCAAGTATTTTTGACAGATGAGTACATTCATATTTACAGTGACTACATCAAAGCCTTGAGTGTTTGTGAAGAGATTAATTATGATAAGGTATTGCAAATTTTAGAAGCTTGTAAGGCGAATGCTTTGCATCAAAGTTTGCAAGACAAACAAATCAAAAAACGCTTTGGCAAGCATCCACTCATACAAGAAGAACAAGAACGCAAAAAACAACTCAGACACTTGGAACAAGAAGTACTTGCTGCCGAAGATGAAGCAAGTCGAGAAGCCAGATACAACACCTTTTTTAAAGAAAGAAAAGCCTATCAAAATTTTCTAAAAGTTTTGGAGCAAGATTGTCCAGCATTTTTGGGAGTAAACAATCAAGCGCAAGATTTAAATATTACTGCTGTACAAGCAGCTCTAAAAAAAGACGAGAAAGTCCTACATTATTTGATGGGAGAAGAGGATATTTGGGTTTTGTACATAGATGCCGATGATGTGGAATTGATAGAAATTCCCCAATTGCCAAGTTTTGAATCGGATGTGACAGATTTGCTAAAAAGCATACGCCATTATGATGAAAAAGTTTATTTGGCAAAAGCTCAAAAATTGTACAAGCAATTGTGTGCGCCCGTCGGTGATTTGCTTTTTGATATATGGAATCCCAATACCCAACAAAATGTATTGATCATTCCGCACGGAATTTTACATACCATTCCTTTTGAAGCACTGATTGTTAAAAATGCCCCAACAGTCTACCTATTGGATAAATTGAATATTTCCTATCATTATTCCTTGGTGACTTGGCTACACGCTCATAAAGAATTGATGTTTGATCCAGAAACCAGCTTTTTGGGCATTGCTCCAGTATATGGGCAAACACCAGCAGTTGAGACCATACTTAAACAAGAAAGTGCGGCTACATCAGAATTGGCGGTGGCAAGTGCTAGTAGAAAGATACCTAGGGGAGTGGATAGAAAAGATTGGGCTGTATTGCCTTACTCTAAAGTTGAAATAGTGGAGATTGCTAAGTTGTTTTCAGAGGCAGGATACAGCAATAAAACCTTGCTAGATGAACAGTCGACAAAACAACAAATAAAAGAACACATACCCAAGCATTCAATCATTCACATTGCGGCTCATTTTCACCAACACAAGATTCCACAACTATCTGGTTTAGTACTTTCCAATCAAGAAGACTTGTTGATAAACGATGTTTATAATTTAAATTTAAAAGCCAACTTATTGGTGTTGAGTGCTTGCGAAAGTGCCTTGGGCGAAGTATCACAAAGCGAAGGATTGATGGGCATCAATCGTGCCTTTTTGTATGCGGGCTGCTCCAATATCGTCAGTACACTTTTTGAAGTGAATGACCAATGGGCGAGTAAATTGATGATTGTATTTTATCAACATTTGTTTGAAGGACAAAGCATTAAATTAGCCCTAGCAAATGCCAAGCGGAAATTAGTCAAAGAAAACAAATTACATGTAAAAGTGTGGTCCGCCTTCGTATTGACGGGTTAACAAACGCTCGTTCTATGTTTTATGGATCAATGCAAACAGTTTTTTCATACAACGGTATTTTTGAGACTTGACCACATTGGCATTGCCATATTCTAGGTCTTCAGCAATATTACTCATACTTCGACCCTGGAAGTAAAAAGCATACAAAATGCTACGACAAGGATCTTGCATTTGGTGTAACTTTTCTAATATTTTTTTTGCTCTTGGATTTAACTTGCCTTCATTTGTATCTAATTCGTTTGTGTTTTCAGATAGAATGAAACTTAAAGTATCCTCTGAAAATAATACAACATTTTTAGATTTATGCTTATGTTTTAAAGCGAGATTTTTGGCTATGGCATTCAAATAAGTACTCAGTTTACTATTGAGTTCAAGCAATTTTTTATCCTTGACATTTTTGTAAAAAATGAATACCATTTCCTGAAACACATCTTCTGCATCTACATCGGACAAACCAAATTGTTTGATAAGCCAGTTGATAGTTGGGCTTCTATATTCTAAATAGAGTTTTTTTAGTGTTTCATTGGGACGTTCGTTCAATTCTGTAAGCCAAACCTGGTCGCTATGTGCCATATCATTGCTTAGTAGTTCTCATAATAAAGATAATTAATTTATGATGTCTTTTTAATATTTGTTTTTTGTATATGATTTTTTGTTATTTGTTGAGTAGGACGGAACGTTTTTAGCTTCGGGCAATGGTGTGTTCCTGCTTTCCGTTTTTACTCCTCCCCCAGTCAAGCTGGGGTGCGGGGTAATCACTACAATCAGGCGTAGGCATCGGCTCTTTTGTTTCTTCGTTTTCAGGTTTTTCCTTCCGCTACATCCTACACTTCTTTCCATCAACTAAATAAAAAGAAAAAATAACCGCATCAGCGGTTCTGGAAACAAAACTTACAACTCATCTAAAAAAATCTCTTTCTTGTTTACCTTTTTATTTTAGAATAGAATTAAGAGATAAAAGGAAGTTATAAACAAATCTAAGTAAAATGGATAAAATAAGTTAGACCAAAATTTGAAGCAGATTTTTTTTGATATAAGTAGTGTGACATAATTAAGGTTACATTTTTGACGTAGTAGATCAGGAAAATATCAAGTCAAATGGTACAAGTTATTTTTTTCGTTTTACTAAACCAATTTATTAATAACTAAACATTAATTATTATGTGGAAAAATTACTGTCAATTTTTTCGTGGGAGAGGTATGCCTACTTATTTACTTGGGTTAATTTGTATTTTATTGTCCACTCAAACAATAGAAGCACAACCAACTAATTATATGTCTTTTGATGGCCGAAGTGAGTATGTAAGTAGTAGCAACAGTCTTGGAATTTCAGGCGATCAATCAAGGACACTCGAAGCCTGGATTAAGTGGAATAGCTTGACACCAGGAGTCTGGGATCAAGCCATCGCTTTGGGTAGTCCAAGTGTTGAGGGTTCAACAGCAGTAAATGACAATTTATCCAGACATTTTGGATTGGCTCGTTCTGCCAATGGATATGCAGCCATTTGGGGTTTTGGATCAAGTGATCTGGAAAGTAGTTTTGTGATTGAAGAAGGTGTTTGGTATCATCTTGTGGCTACCTACGATGGTACGACAGCCAAGCTCTATGTTGATGGAGTAGAAGTAGCTTCTGATGCACGTTCTTATGATACAGGTGACGGACCTTTGCATATAGGAACAAGTTCTATTTTTGAAGCTTTTGCCCATATTGATATAGGAGCTGTAAGAGTTTGGGATACAGCCCTTTCTGCTTCAGATGTTGTATCCAATATGAGTATGTCTATTACAAATCCACAAGCTAATTTGTTGCTCAATTATGATTTAGATGAAGCATACAATTCAGCTCAAAACATAATGGATTTATCGGGCAATGACAATTCAGGAGTGCCTCAAATCTTAGAAGCATATATGTCTTTTGATGGTGAAAGCGAGTATGTTAGTAGTATCAACAATGCAGGGATTTCGGGCAATCAAGCGAGAACACTCGAAGCATGGATCAAATGGAATGGCTTGACACCAGGAGTCTGGGATCAAGCCGTCGCTTTGGGAAGCCCAAACGTTGAGGGTTCAATAGCGGTAAATGACAATTTATCCAGACATTTT
>JAHDIA010000057.1:4911-14981 GCA_020631035.1 Chitinophagales bacterium
AAACGTTGAGGGTTCAACAGCGTTACAATTTATCCAGACATTTTGGATTGGCTCGTTCTTCCAATGGATATGCAGCCATTTGGGGCTTTGGATCGAGTGATTTGGAAAGTAACTTTACCATAGAGGAAGGAGTCTGGTACCATCTTGCAGCTACCTACGATGGAACTACCGCCAAACTCTATGTTGATGGACTGGAAGTAGTTTCTGATACCCGTATGTATGATACAGGTGACGGACCTTTGCATATAGGAACAAGTTCTATTTTTGAAGCTTTTGCCCATGTAGATATAGATGTTGTAAGGGTTTGGGAGACAGCTCGCTCTGCTACAGAAATTATGTCCAATATGAATACGACCATTACAAGTTCACAGCCTAATTTACTGCTTAATTACGATTTAAATACAACATACAATCCAGCTCAATCCATAATGGATTTCTCTGGCAATGACAATTGGGGAATACCTTCGGGGCTACAAACAACAGGATGTGTCATTTTAAACGATGGCTCATGTGCAGCTGGAGTATACCTAGATGGTTTTGAAGACTTGATTGCTGTAGAAAAAGATTTATCTTTTGAAAAAACTGACCCGCATACCATTGAAGCATTGGTTAATTTTAAGAGCGAAGGAAGTGTTGGTGAAATAGAACCTTTGTTCGCTATGGGAGCTGCTATCAATCTTGATGATTCAGAATTGGGACGTGTCCTCTGTCGCCAAGGAGATCATTTGACCTATTGGAACTCACTTGAATCGGAATTTCCTGCCATAGCTTTTGATTTCGACTTTGAGCCAAATCAATGGTACCACATAGCAGTGGTAATAGAAGAGGAAACAGCAGTTCCGCAAGTACCTATTGATTTAGTAACTGCATTTCCTGTACCTACTTATTCGTATGAGACGCTAAATGCCAGTAAAATAAGTATATACGTCAATGGTCAAAAATTAAATACGTTCGATAAGAGTTTACTAGAACCGTCTAGCTTCCCTGATCCTGTAGGTGCTTTGTGGTTGGCGGAAAACGACTATGTACAATTAGGGCATAGTTTTGACCCAACTTATCCCAACAATTACTTATTGGTAGGTGCTATGGCAGCTAGCTTTATGTATTGGAATCAAAATGGAAATATATTTGATATTCAAAATGAAGCTCGTCCTTTGGGGGAAGCTTCTTATACAGAAATGGAAATTGAGTTTTTAAGGGTATGGGAGACTGCTAGAAGTGGAACAGAAATCGCTAACAATCAAAATGTAAGCATTACCACACCCCAAACAAATCTTTTACTCAGTTACAATTTTTCCCAAGAAGATAATTTTAATTGTTTGCTAGAAGATGCTTCTGGGAATGAAAACGATGGCTTGATTCAAAAACCAGGAGACAATCCTTGTCCGTGGAGTAAGCCAACTTTTGAGTTTGATGGATTGAGTGATTACATTGTCAGCGAAAACTCCATTAGTATCAGTGGTAGCCAAGCGAGAACACTTGAGTTGTGGTACAAAGCAGACGAAAGTGCTAGAAATATACACGATCCCGTTTTGGTTGGCTGGGGAACAGAGTCTTTAGATGCCAATACATATTTTGCTGTAAGAGTAAATGTAGACAATCGCTACCTTGTAGATTTGGGTGAGGAAACCTATATTATGGGAGATCCTGGAATTTTGGGCAATACCAAAGCTTGGACGCATTTGGCAGTAAGTTATGATGGAAACAATTTAAAGATGTATATAAATGGCCATTTGGTTGAAAATAAGCCAGAACCTATAAATACAGACAACAGTCAATTGTTCCTAGGAGTTAGACCCGATTTAAGTAGGTATTACGATGGGCAATTGGCAAATGTTAGGGTTTGGAATTACGAGCGTTCAGCGCAACAAATCAAAGACCATCTTTTTACAGATAATTTTGGTGAAGAAGAAGGGCTAGTCTTGCATTACAATATAAGAGAGAGCTTTCCAGATTGTGATTTGGTAATAGACGATTTGTCTAGTGTAGACAATGATGGTTTGTTTACCAATTTTGGAGCAGGGATTTACAATGGAGGCTCTGTTAAAAACCTATCGGTTTGTGTTGGGGAAGTCATTAGCTTGAGTGCTTATTTTGAAGAGCCTAATTTTGAGTATCCTGTAGCAGGCTATCCATTGGGATTTGTAAAGTATGAAAACCATCCAGTATGGGGAGACGATTTGGTATTCGATTCCAATATTACAGGAGCAGGCTATTATGCTTTAGATATGCACATCCAAAACTGTCCTGAAACAGTTAAAACAGTTGTGGTCAATTCGCTCAATTGTGGTCCCATTACCAATTGTAGTTGGGCAAGTTCGCAGAGTGGAAATGCCATCAATGCTGATCTTGAGTCTTATATTGATAATAATATTGCTCAATATCTGCCAGAGAACTTAAAGAACCTCCCTGTTGGAGTTGTTTTGGCGGATCCAGAAGCATATTCAACAAATGATTTTACAATAACAGCTAATGGTAATGGTGTACTTGGTAGTACTGCAAGCCTATCTTTTTCTTCTTTTGTAGAATACTACTTTCCTTTTGATGATGTAAGTGATTTTTATGATAATGGCAACAATTATGTCAATATTTTAAATGTTGATTTACCGCCCAATACCAATTTGGTAAACATACAATCTGCCAATGTAACCATTTGTTATTGGGGCGAGATGGCATCAACAGAACGGACTTGGGATCTAGTGGTATTTGACAACAATGGGGTGGAATATGAAACAGATTTGACAGCTATGTATATTGAATATACAGGTTTACCTAATAATAGTTTCAATATAGATTCTTCGGCTTATGAATTTGATGTAAGTTTGGATTTGAATGGAAATCAAGAAATTCCTTTTGCAACAAATCAAGGAGGCTTTGGATATGATCCTACTGAGAACAATAGAAAATGTGTTACCTATGAAATTTCTGGCGAATTGTTAAAACAATTATTGAAAGCCGATGATGGCGATCAAGATGGACTACCAGATATGGACAACAATAATGAAAATTTTGGAATAGGTTTTAGAAACTTTAGCAGTGATTGGGAGGGAGCAAATGGAAATGATTTTAATGCCCAAGTTGAAGTAGTATCTATGGAATACAATTGGGGAACCGCTCCTACAGATGTACTAGAATATTGTGTCAATGATGCATCCATAAATTTGAGTGAGTACGTTCCACCTTACATTGATTTGTATTCTGTAATTGAGGACATTTCTTCACAGCCAGGTTTGTACATAGATGCAAGTAGCAATAATGAATATCCTGCATTACTCTTTAGCCCTACAGATGCAGGTCCTGGTTTACACCAACTGACTTTTCCACTGCCTTGTGACATTCCTGACAATTCAAATGACAACAACAATGACGCAGAATCTATTTATAGCATTCCCATTCAAGTCTATGGACCACCAGATGCCTCTTTAAAAGATGCACAAATTTGTGCTCCTACTTCTTCTGGGACAGTTTCCTTGTCACCAATGTTTGAAGGCTTTAATGGGGGAAATGGCAATTTTGAAATTCTTGGGGATAAGCAAGGTGCAAGCATTTTTGGTTCAGAAATCACCTATCAACAATATGGGTGCTATCAAATAGCTTTTGAAGCGAATCAGTTTATTCCAATTGATTGTGATTTTTACGATGATGAGGAAACCAAATTGCGTGATACTGCTTATGTGTTCATTACCGAAACACCACAACCCAATTTTACCTTTGTCGGTTTACCCGATCTTGTTTTGACTGGAGCAAGTTGTTGGGATGGCGGAAATGCCCTACAGTTGGAAATAGATTTTCTTAGTCCTACTTATACCAATGAACGAACCGCTTTGGAATGGACCATCAATGCAGATGGGTTGAGCTATTCTTTTTTAGATTTAGATACAGAAACACCATCTATTTGGATCACAGAAGTAGAGGGTGGCACAGGAAATAGCGGAAGCATTGAAATATGTTTGACAGAATCCTTGGGCATTAGCGATCCTCAAAATACTTGTGCTTCTTTGAGTGATTTGACTTGTACAGAAACAAAGTGTATTAAGAGTGTCATCATCCAATCCGAAAGCTGTAATGAATTAAATCCATGTGGAGGCTTAGACCCACAAGTATGTGATGTAAGTACCAATCCGTTTTTTGGTTTAGAATGTCCTATTTTGACCATAGAGGGCTTCCAGTTTTTTGAAACCACCCTTGACCCCTTGGGAACACAAGGAACAGATTTGTCTTGTACTTCTGAGAACTTCTGTGTAGAATACTCAGCCAATTTCCCTGGTCCCATTGGTGAGTTTTTAGAAAACAGTGAACCTGTCAACGAAGTACCTGGTATTGGCGTACTTTGTGACATCATCGACTTTGAGTTTGATTTAGGAGTCGTAGAGTTCAAACCCTTTGGTTTTATTGACGACGGTGGGCTTTGTGACCAAACTTGGGGACAGGCAATTGTGACCATTGCTGCTACTCTAGCCAATAATGCAGATTTTAGTGATTTTGGTGACGATGACGACGATGACAATGCTAACTCTAGTGGCAGTGCCAATAATTCTGGTTCAAGTGGCGGTGCAGCTGGTGGAACCAACAATTCAGGGGGAAGCAGTGGTGCAGCAGACAGTGCTGGTTCAGGAAGCGGTTCGGACTCAAGTAGTGGCTCAGGTTCAGGAAGCGACTCAGGTTCAGGAAGCGACTCAGGTTCAAGTAGTGGTTCAGGAATGGGAATGAGTACAGACTCTACTAGTACAGGTGGCAATATGGATGGTAATATGGATGGAGATATGGGAGGTGGAAATGACGATGAAGAGGATTTTGAACTGACTGAAACAGGTGGTGCTGTTTGGGCAGATACAGATGGAGATGGCAATTTTGATTTTGCATTGGACGATGGTCCAATTCCATTTAGTGGTGCAGGATGCATTCCCAACAATGTACAAGGGCAAGGGACGATTACAGTCAGAGCCATTGGGGCATTTTTATCAGCTCCTTCTTCTTGTGACAGTCCTGAAGAAGTCAATTTAATAGAGAAATTGCCCATTGGAGCAATCCCACTTATTGGAGGTGCACTGGAATGGTTGTTAGAGCCTTGCAATGTCAACCTCAATTGGTCGCATCATACAGATGTAGAATATGCTGTTTCCAATGACCAAGCCCCTGTTTTCCTCAATTGCCCAAGCGATTTGGTCTTTAGTGCAGGAGACAATTGTGGTGGAACTTATGTCAACTGGAGCCAACCTCTAGCCGAAGATGCTTGTGGAGGAAATTCTTCAGAAATTGTACAAACAAGTGGAATACAATCTGGTTCTTTCCAAGAGCCTGGAACCTATCCTGTTACTTATACTGCTACGGCTTGCAATGGCTTAACAACAGAATGTACGTTCAATGTCATCATTACCAATGAACTCAATCCCACATTGCAAGCACCTGACAGCATTTTTGTAAGTACAGAACGCAATATGTGTTCCGCAATAGTACGTGCCATTGGTCCCATTTCTGGTACGGGTTGCAATACCCAAATTACTTGGAATGCCACAGGTGCAACCATTGCCAATGGATTTGAAGACATCAGCGGACAAGCCTTCAACATAGGAAGTACCACTGTTGAATATACGATGAATTTGGTAGATCAAGATGGTATGCCTCAAATGGATGAGCAAGGCAATATCGAAATGCAAAAGGATACATTTGTAGTAACAGTCCAAGACAATCAGCGTCCAGAAATTGTCTGCCAAAACCTATCGCTTAAATTGGATGATACTGGGAATGTAACAGTAAATGCGGAACAAATTGATGGCGGTAGCTTTGACAATTGTACTCCACAAAATGAATTAATCAAAGAGATTTCTAAAGATGGTCAGACGTACAGTTCTAGTTTGACGTATTCTTGTATGGATGAAGGACAAAATGCCATTTACTTACGCATTAAAGATGCGACAGGAAATGAGCGCATTTGTATCTCAACATTGAGTATTGAGAATTACTTTAAGAACTTTGAAGCGGACCTAGATGTACCTGAGATTTGTTTGGAAAATTACAGCGATTACCAAGTAGATTTTAGCAACTATTTGAGCATATCTAAAGAAGATGGTTCTTTGGTGGCGCACCAAGCCATTACGTCTCTAGGAGACAGTGTGATTGGTCAATTTGCCATCACTGCTTTTGTCCCACAAGGCGATTCTCCAATGGACCCAGGAACCATTACAAAGGATGGCGTATATACACCAGGTACAGGCAATGGTTATGTGACCATCTCTTATGTTGTCGCAATGAGAGACGGCATTACCACCAACAATGGCATTACCCTTGAAGGTTGTTACAAAATGGTCCACGATGTATTTGAATTACGTCAGCCATTGGCATTGGAAGATCCCAACTGTGCTTGTAGCGATGGAACACGTACCGTCGATTTGGGTGTCATCAATGAAGGTTTGGAGCCTTATGCTGTACAAGTGAGTGGAGGACAATTAGACATAGACAGAGATGGGATAGCCGACATCAGCAATGGAGAGTTTATCTTCAACGATACTTCCATTGTAATGATAAATAACAATGCCGATACTTTGTATTTTGACAATACAGATTTTAGCCAAGACTTGGGGCAAATTTTATTAGCAGACGGAGAAGGTTCTTGGTCGGTAACAGTAGTAGATGCAAGAGGTTGCGAATTGTTCCGTTCAGGTAGCTGTGGGGCATTTGTTTCTCCACCATTGCTCATCAATACCCCTTACTCGGTTTGTTCTAGTGATCCCAATTTTTATATGAGTATCATCAGCCCACCACTTGTTGGAACCGTACCATTTGTGTTTGACCCAATGAGAGATCATTTCCAGATTACCCCTTTGTCCAATGTCGTACTTGATGGATCGTTTTCTATTTTTGGGGACAATTATGATGGAAGTTTGACAGTCTCGCCCAATGTGGTCAATCAAAATCCTGATTTTGCAGGGAGCTATCAAATTGACTTTGTATACGGTAGTACAGAAGAAGCTGCGTTCGCTTGTCAGCAATATTCTCTCAGCCATGTAATCACCATTATGTCAAGTCCAGTTGTATCTGTAGACGATGTCGTTCACATCTCGTGTGATGGCAATACCAATGGAAACATTAGCATTGATATAGATGGAGGAATTGAACCTTATACTTATTATTGGACCAATGGAGTGGTAGAGGAAAACTTGTTCAATATTGGATCAGGTAGTTACAATGTAACAGTAACAGATGCTTTTGGTTGTTCGGCTATGTTGCCATCTCCTATAACAATTATTGATCCTAGTACTCTTGAAGAAGGAGACTTAGATTTTACTTTGCCAACAGACAGTATTTTTGTAGGCAGTGGACAAAGTATCCCACTCAATGGACCAGGAATATTTTCTGTAAATGGGGAGACCATTACTGTTTTTGATCCTTTGTCTTATATGGATGGGACCTATACAATTGTACACGCTGTTCCAGGAGATTGTATTCCATCCGTGTCCCAAGAGATTACAGTTTTTGGAGGAGCCGATGGTCCAAGTGCGCAAGCAGGAATTGTCTTTGTAGATCATTGTAGCGATCAAGGAAATAGCATAGATTTAGATGTTTTGTTTGAACTAGAAGCCAGTGGTCAATATGAATTGGATCAATTTGCTTTGGATGTAGGGGCAAGTCTTAATGGAGGTATTTTGGATTTGAGTAATATTGACTTTAGTGCTTCAGATTTGTATACCCTTATAGTCAATGAAATTCCTGAAAATCCATTTGTGGAGGCAGGAGGAGTAGCCATCATCAGTGTTGGAGTTTCGGTTGATTTGAATTTTGAATTGCCAGAACAAGTTTGTAGCGATGCAGCAAGTATTGAGCTAATTGGCAATGGACTATTTACACTTGAGGGGTCATTTGGTGAATTTATTACCGAGTTTGACCCTGCTATTTATGGAGTAGGTACATATGCTATTACACAAGCTCCATTTGGTTTCTCGCCTTGTGCTTTGCCTGTAACACAGGTGGTAGAAGTGGTCGAACCTGTTTCAGAAACTTACGATTGGGTACTTGTAAATGAGCAAGCAAACTTTAGCAATGATACTTATGGTTTATGTACAAGCGATTTAAGTGGCGCACTTCTTTTGGAACCCAACATTAGTGGAGGACTTTGGAGTAGCTCTGCGGGCAACATTGTAGAAGAAAATGGACAAGTACTGTTCCAATACGATTTGAACGGAGCAAGCAGCGAAACCTATTCCATTAGCTATGACAGTCCTTGTGGAGATGCTGCTACCTATGACATTCAAATCAATGCATATACTGCTGTACCAAACATCGCAGCACCCGAAGGTTTCTGCCCAGGACAAACCGCCCCACCAATCACCATCGAAGGCATTGCGCCAATGGTGACTGTTTGGCTTGGTTCTTTGGACAATACACCCCTCACCATCAATACATTTGGAGACGAAGTACCATTTAGCCCTGGCGTCCTCACAGAAACCACAAGTGTTTGGATTAGCTACAATGGAGCAGGGGATTGTGATTCTGACACCCTAATGCTCACCTGGGAAATGGGCGGCAGCTTTGAAGTAAACAGCGACATTATGAACGTTGATTTTGATGCTCAAACTTTTGAGGTACAATTAAATATTGAAGGAGGCAGTGGTGAATTTTATGTCAATGGTGCTTTATGGGATGCCAGTCAACTATATATGGGAACGATTGGAGAAGACCTTGTCTTAGAAGTGAGCGATTTATCTTGTGGAGACGATGCCATTTCACAAAGCATTACAGTGCCTTCACCCGATATGTTCCGCTTGGTAGACGATCTCAATATAGATACACTCGAATATGGAGAAAGCATTCCTGATTTATTGGAATTGGTGAGTGCCAATGACGATTTGAGCAATGGAAGCATCACAGGATTTGGACAAGCCAATGCGGGCATCATAGTAGACAATGAGGATGGTACTTATACCTACTTCCCTACAGCCGACTTTAGTGGTTTGGTTACTTTTGAATACTATGGAACAGACAATACCTATGGTGGCAATTACTCAGCAACAGTGAGCTTTAGCATTTTGCCACCCGAAGTCGAAGAACCAATGAGTGGTTTGTTTGAAGTCATTTGTAGCAGTACCAAGGACAGCATTACATTGGTATTGACCCTAGCGAATATAACAGAAGGGGCGGTCTTTATCAATTGTGAGACTGAGCAGATATTGCCTGTAGCTGGCAATAGTGTCATTGCCAAATTTGAACAAATGACGGGGCTGTCTTCTTACTGTATTTATGTACAAGATGCCAATGGCAATCCACTGGAAATTGTCAGTGTAGAGGATGGTAGTTTGCTCACCGAAAATGGTGAATTGTCTGGCAATGATGTAAGTTGTACCACAACCGAAATAAGCTTACTTGATTTTTATGGAAAAGTTGAAGTAGAGGCAAATGTAATCCATTGGCAAACCGCCAGCGAATACAAGAACGATTACTTTACAGTAGAGCGTAGTTTCGATGGTTTTAATTTTGAAGCCATTGGAAGAGTCGAAAGTCAAGGCAATAGCAACACAATACAGCAATATTTCTTGAACGACAAAGACCTACAAACAGGAACAACATATTACCGCCTATTGGCAACTGAACTAGGCAAAGAAGCAGACCTAGTTTCTAAAGTGATTCGTCTTACTAGAACACACTCAGCTACTGCTCAACTCAATGTTTATCCTGTACCAGCCAGAGAGCGCATCTATTACCAGTTTGAATCAGATGAAGCAGGTGTCGCTCAAGTGGAGTTGATAGATTTACAAGGCAAGACCTTATTGATGCAAGACATCGCACTTGTTCAGGGAAGCAACAAATCACACTTGAATATTCAACAATTGCCCGATGGAGTTTATTTCTTGGTTTTAAGAACGGAGCATACATTGGCGATTGAAAAACTCATCAAAGAGTAACTATTATAGGAATAGTTGACAGTTTTTCCAGCCCCAACTCGATAGATGATCGAGTTGGGGTTTTTTAAAATAACAAAGAGCGTTTGTATTTTGTATTATAGTAATACGTATTTAAAATTAATGGTTCTTTGACATTAAGTGTGGTGAATGTGACAAGCAAAAAATGTAGGGAGC
>JAHDIA010000058.1 GCA_020631035.1 Chitinophagales bacterium
TGTGGGAAGAAGCCAAACACGTAGATGGTTTCAATAGATGGATCAATGAGGTGACGCCCTACGGTGGACAAAACATTGAATTGAATCATGTACCTTCCTATCAGTTTATTTTAAACCAAGCATTGCCCCAAGCATTGCAGGCATTGGTAGAGGACCCAAGCCCAGTAAATCAAGTAAAAGCCTCGGTTACTTACAATATGATTGTAGAGGGCGTCTTAGCTGAAACAGGCTACTATGGTTTGTATAAAATAGCGGACAATCACGACATACTTCCTGGATTGAGAACCTTTGTAGGGAAGTTAAAACAAGACGAATCTCGACACATTGCCTATGGTATCTATTTAATATCTCGTTTGGTAGCCGAAAATGGCGACGAAGTGTGGAACGCCTTCCAAGAACAAATGAATATGTTGATGATGCCTTCAATGAATTTGGTGAAAGAAACCTATGGTGTTCATGAAGTCGTACCATTTGGAGTAGATTTGAATGACATTGTAAATTACGCCATGGGACAATTCCAAAAAAGGTTGGCACGCATCGAAAAAGCCCGCAATCAAAGTTTAGCCGAAATTAACGCAGAATTAGAAGAATTGTAATGTTCATGTAGCGACGCACGGCCGTGCGTCTGAACAGAAAACGGAACAGGAAAACGGGCGAAAAAACCGTAGAGAAAATTCACGAATTTTCTCCCCGAAACGGGCGCAAAAAACAATACGAATTTTCTCCCCGAAACGAACGAAAAACAAACCCCAAACAGCCATGCAGAAGCCAAGCGCGAAGCGGACGGAAAAAACGAACCCACGAAGCCCCACCAGAACCGATGTCTACGCTGGATAGTAGCGGATACCCCCGTTGGTTTGGTCTAAACCTGGCGGGTTTCCAAACCAACGGGAGTAGCAGCGGATAGCCAGGAGACACCCTCGTCCGAAGCCCCCACGTTCCGTTCAAAAAATCACAAAAAATGAAGACAAGACGGTAAAAATTGTAATTTTTTACAATATAAGCTTGCATTACCTTTGGACTAACAAGCACTGAGAAACTCCAAAAAAATGTAAGATGACAACATTAAAAAACACACTACAAGAAAACACACTACAACAACTGGCAATCATTGCCCTAGTTTATTGTACCATCACACTAGCAAGTTTGCAACTCAATGCCCAAAATGATTACTATAAAGGCTACATCATTTCGACAAACAATGATACCATCAAAGGTTGGGTCAAGAAAGAGTTAAACCATTTGTCTTTTGATGTGTTATTCAAACAATCTATGGCAGATGCTGCTACAAGCTATACCCCAAGAATGCTCAAGGGCTTTTATTCAGATGTAGATGGCGTATACCGAGCTGATAAGGTTAGTGTATACGAATTGGGGAGTGAAGAAGAAGTATTTTTGAAGTGCTTGATTAGAGGGGAGCAGAGCTTATACACTTGGATAGACAACAATGGGGAAGAGTATTTTTACTTGAGCAATGAAGATGTGGAGATGCAGGAGTTGATTTATTATAAAGACAAAGTAAAAGATGAAAAGAATGGAAAAGAGTACATCAAAACAGTCAAGCGTTACATTGGCGTTTTAAATTTGGCATTCCAAGAGTGTCCAAAAATACAAAAACGAATCGCCAAGATGTCTTATGTTAGCAAGAGTGCTTTGATGGATATTTTTGAAAAATACCACGAGTGTGTGGGAGCAGAATATGAAAATTTAAACAAAGAATTTAAAAAAGTAAGGAAAAGTGTTAGTCTAAAGAAAAGATTGGATTTAGGCTTGGTACTAGGAGGATATGGAGGCATTATCAACAAAGACAAGTTTTTTTATAATACAGAGGAAGAATTTGAACTAGCCTTTGGTTCCAACTTTGGATGTTCGGTTAATTGTTTTTTACCTAATTTAGACAATAGATTTTCTGTAGAAGGAAGGTTTATGATGATACAAACGCAACATCATAGAGATGCCAATGAATTACCCAGCAATGAGTCACTTGATCCTGTTTGGAATCCTCAATTACAAGTATGGTTGAATGCTTATAAAAAGATAGGTAAATTAGGTGAGCAGGTTATAATTCCTAAAATAGGTCAATCCTATGATTTTCGATTTAACACAATAGAATCTTTGCTTGGTATAGGATGTGAGTTGGGTAAAGGTCGTAAATCCAGAATGGAAATTAGCCTAGAATACAAATTCTATCATTTGTTGAAAGAGTTGGATGATTTTTATACAAAGGACCGCCTTACACTAAATCTTATAATATCACCTTTTTAATGTAAATGACCCAAAGACCCCCACATACCGATTACCTTTTTGCAGGCGGTGGCTGTGCCGCTTTGAGTCTCTTGTATACAATGAATCAAGAGGGCTTGCTACAAAACAAAAAGGCAATTGTTGTTGATTGGGAAGTCAAAAACACCAACAATCGTACCTGGGCATTTTGGACAAAACACCCCACCATTTTCGACCCAATTGTATTCAATAAGTGGGCAACAGTGGAGTTCATTAGTCAGTATTACAACAAGGACATTGACTTATCGCCTTACACCTATCAAATCATTCGTGGGATAGATTTTTATGAGTTTGTCCTAAAAGAACTCCAACAAAATCCCAATATCCAATTTGTACAAGACCGTATTTTGAGTATTGAGGATGGTAAAAGTGGCGGAGGCATACAGTGTGAAAATACTGGAATGTACAAAGGCGATTATGTATTTGACAGTTGTTACGATGCAAAACAAGTGGCGAGTAAAAATGGTCGCAGCATTCACTTAAAACAACACTTCAAAGGTTGGGTGATTCAGACCCAACAAAATACATTTGACACCTCCAAAGTTCGCCTATTTGATTTTCGGACACCCCAGAATGGACTGATGCGTTTCTTCTATATCATTCCGTTTAGTCCCAACAAAGCATTGGTTGAGTACACCTTATTTTCCGAAGATTTTTTGGAAGAGACGGAATATGACGCTGCCCTTAAAGCCTACATCAAAGAGGTACTCAATATCGAGGAATACAAAATAGAAGAAATCGAACAAGGAATGATTCCTATGACGACTTACCCCTTCCAATCCATTCAAGGCAATCGAGTATTGAACATTGGTACTTGGGCGGGTTGTTCCAAAGCCTCTACGGGTTATACTTTTTTGCGTATTCAAGACCAAGTGCAATCCATAGTACAGTCGATTCGAGACAAGGGACATCCGATGGTGGAACGTTCGCTTTCCCGACGACACAATTTGTACGATGCGATGTTGCTCAAAGTGATTAAGGATAGGGGAGAACTATCGGAGAAAGTTTTCAGTGATTTGTTTCAGAACAACCCAATTGAACGTTTGTTGTCGTTCTTGGACGAAGAGAGCAATTTGTTGAGTGAAATTCGGGTGATGAGTTCGGTTGCGCCGATTCCTTTTATTCGGGCGTTCATAGATTTAAAGATGAAGTAATGGACCTAGCCCCAACACAAAATAGAATGAACAAGGAGCAAAACCTAGTAATGGTCCTAGCAATTGTTTATGGTGGAGGCATCATCGCACACCTGGTTCCTTTCTTATATCAATTTACACAGTACATCACCGATGCATTGTTATTGGTGAGCAATTTGGCGGTTTTGTATTTTGTCTATCAAAAAAATCCCTCAACTCAACTGATCGTTTGGTGTGTGGTGGCGGCATTGATTACCTTTGCTTTGGAGGTCTTGGGAGTAGCGACAGGGCAAGTGTTTGGAGCCTACGAATACGGCAAGACGATGTACTGGCAAATCCTCAATGTGCCTGTGGTCATTGGACTCAATTGGATTGTTTTGATGTTGGCGGGTTTGGACATTGCTCAAAACTATCTCAAATTTTTATTTCCACCCTTACTAGCCGCCATAATGGTCGTCGCTTTCGATTGGGTAATGGAACCCGTTGCCATTCAATTGGATTATTGGCATTGGTTTGGGCAGCCCATTCCCCTACAAAACTACCTCGCTTGGTTTGTGATTGCGCTAGGAGCGGGGAGTGTCTTTCACTTCCTCAAAATTAAAGTGGATAGCTTTGTGTTGCGGGCATACTTTTTTATTCAGTTGTTGTTTTTTGTGGGCTTGCGTTTGGTGTTGTAGAAGGGAAACTCTAAGCCCATTCTTCCAAATTTTCATCTTCAAATACATCATCAATTAAAAGTTCATCATCATTGTTTGCTGCCATTTCTTTAAAAGCAGTATCCCAGCCTTTGAGAATTCGTTTGGTAATTCTCCACAAACATTTTGCTGTAGAATAATCCAAATAGATAATGGTATCTGCCCTTGCCATTCTAATATCCATCGTCCCTCCATAATTGCCATCCATAATCCATTGAGGCTTGCCAGCAAGTTTTTTTACCAAATCAGTCCATTCTTCCTTATCCGATTCTTCCCAATTCGGTTTCCAGTAATATTGGTCCAAATGAATGACCTCAAGTCCTGTCAATTGACTTAGCCTTTTGGAAAAAGTAGATTTTCCAGCACCACAACATCCGATGATCATTACTCTGTCCATTGGATAAATTTAGTAGATAGATAAATATTTTTGGAGCAAGTATTTAGGTCTTTCCTTAGCAGCTTTAAGTGTTAAGCAAAGCGTCACTTAAAGCAAAAGTAGTCCAAGTTTGTAACTTGGGCAATTGAAATTTCTAATACTTTTTAAGTTATGATTAAGCAGCAAATATTTGGGATCTTCGTCGCTACTGATTTGCCCGCTATCCATTTTTACTCCTCGCTTGGTTTGGCTGGTTTGCTGAGTTTTTAATGTCAGAAATTAAGTTGCCCCAAAGGTGGCTGAGCTTGCCGAAGCCTGCTTCGGGGTAATCATTTCTATCGGGGCTATGCTAAAAAGTTTACTCGCATTCGCAGAACACGGTATTTTTAGGGTTTACTTCTCATCATCAAAATTAACCAAAACAAGCACATCCTTGTCGGTTCCCCTTTCACAAATTCCTAGTAAACGCATATGATGTGAAACCACCCGAACCGCTTCAATGTTTTCCTCATTCAATCCCAATTCTGCTACAATCTCCTTAAAGCTAGAAGTCTTTTTATCTATAAACTGATCAAATATTTTGACTTGCATTTTGTTCTTAGGCGTAAAGTTTCGATCTAGCAAGAAAATCCCATCCTTACCCGATTTAGAACGCAAATTGTCAGCATCAATTCCATACTTAATGTTTTTGAGCGTAATCAAAAAGTTTTTGGACTTCCATACTTTTTTCTTCTTACACGTCTTCTTCAAAATAGAGGTCAAATAACAAACCAATTCTCGGTCGTTTACATTTAGCCTTGCAAACTCTACCACAAGTGCATCATCCAATCCATCTTCTATTTCACTAATTTTTTCTTTTACATCTTTAATTTCCATTTTAAAGTTATTATGAGCCTAAACGAGTCCACTATTGTTTAATCACTATTTATCAGCCTTTTTGATTTTCATCATCATTAAATTATTCTTTGGAAAGATCAAATGAAATATCATCTTGTAAAAATGTTGTTATATTAAGAGTTGGTAATATCAAATTTTCAAATTTTTTGGGCTTCTTAGCATGAAGTACTCCTCTACTAGTTCCGACTGTTAAAAAAAGAAAATGAGTTAACAAGTCTTTATGAATAGTCAATACATTGTCTTTTAGATTGTCATTCCAGTAATCTTCATTTAATTTAAAATGACAACCACATTCAATAACTAATACAAGATTAGTTTTTTGAAAAAAAGAATATTTTGTAAAAAAACCAACTGCTTTCTGATTGCTACTTAACTTAATTCTTGTGCTTAAATCTATTTCAAAGTTATCATTACCTGTTTCAAAATTATCATCAAACACTGCAAATTGTTCTGTTGTTATATCTATCAGACTGAATTGAATATTTTTTCTTTTTTTACTCATGATGCAATTATTAGATTCTTGATAGATTCCTTTTCTAAATTTAAAGAATTTGATCCTTCAAAGACTAATTTTGTTGTATAATTATAACTTATTACAACAGGTGTGAAAGTAGTCTTTATTTGAGTTTTGACGTCTTCTTGCTTCTTGATTTTTATTAAAGATATACCAAGTGCTTTTTCTATTTGTCTTATTTTATTAAGCGTGAGGTTCTGCCTTCCTTGCATTATTCTAGTAAGTGCTTGAGGTTTTACATCTAGCTGATTAGCTAACTCTTTTTGAGTCATTTTTTTTTCTTTTAGAGTAGATAGAATCCTCATTGCAATAATCATATAATCTTCTAATGCATCTGCATGTTCCTCATTCCATTTAGATATTTCTATCCATTTGGCATCTGGATTTACAGGTCTGGATATTTTTTTAAGGTTTTTAATTTTTTCTTCCCTAGATAATTTCATAAATAATGTGTTTTTAAATTTTATGTTAAGTATTTTAACTAATTATCATGTGTATTGAGTTCAAAAAATCAGTTGCCATTTGAAGCTTTGTTAATTCAAAATTTAAATCTTTATCATCTCTCATGTCTTGTACTAGTTTTATTCCATATCCAGTAATAACATAAAGATTTTCATCACATTTGACAGCATAAACCCGTAGCCAAGGTGCATTGTCTGGATAGCCTTTGGCTTTCATGTCTGTGTAGTATCTCGGGTGATTAAATGCTTCATTCGTATGAAGTGGTTCAAACAAATCATCAAGGGAGCTATTTCCACTATTTGTAGCTAAATCCCTTAATTCTTTTATTATCTCAGTTGCTTCTTTTCGAGTTCGAATTGCAGCTTCTTGTGGAGTGTATGATGGGTTTTGGTAATATTTAAGTTTTTCAGTATTCTTGTTAAAATAATGCAATAAATATTCTGGATCATTATAAGAAATAGCCATGTCATCAAGTGAGTTGTTATCTTTATTTTCCCATTGAATAGCATATAAATATCCTTCTATGATCGTGTCTAATTCCATAATATGAACCAAAAGTAAACATATTTGTTTACTTTTTGATGTTTTATGTCACTTTTGTTCAACTTTTTAACTATTATTTAGAATCTGTTTATGTACAGATAGACTTAAGAATAAGCTCTTTAAATCAATTTTTGAAGTTGTTATTTGGGGAGATTAATTCAATACTATTAAATACACTGTAAAATAAATTTCTTAACATTTTGACCATGCCTTTTCGTACTATACTGCATCTCGTACTCGCCTATGGTAGCTATGGCTACCAGGCTCCGTGCGTTCTTTGTATAGAACAAAAATTCATTGCCCAAAAACATCAATTTATTTAATTTACAGTGTATTAAATATTGATTTTTTGTGGAATGTGATAAGTTGTTGGTATTGTTTGAGCCAACTCTAAGGAATATATACACAATAGTTTTTAAATTAGATATGACAGATTTGAATCAACTAAATTACGAGTTTATTTCGTACAGGATCATAAGGAGGTGAGGGTTATTTCTTCTTCGGAAAAGTCCCCAAGTCCTCAATCTTATAACCATTCGGATAAGTCGGACGTTCCAATTCAGTCAACAAATACGGCTTTTTACGTTCAGGTAATTTGTCCACCACAAATGCCCTTGCTTGCATCCCACCATTTACCAATTTCTTCAATAGTGGATTTGCTTTGGGCAACTGCATTGCCTCCAAGAGCAAATCATCCATAAAACAAGTCATCACCGACTTGCCTACAAAATACAATGGTTTGGGCAAATAAAAACTCAACAACAAATCAATGGTCGGTTGGGCAACTGCCACATTAGAATCTGCTTTGCGAAAATGTGTTTGTTCATAATGGTGGTAAAAGTTTTGAAAGACCTCATAGGTCGAAGGCACCTCCTTGATATTCATCCGTTTGCCCATCTCTTGAAAAAATTTAAAAATTGCCAGTCGTTCATTTTCTGTCATTGGGCGATAGGCGTACTGAGCAATCCAATCAACAGGCACAAATACAAAAGTCCCTAGTACATACAAAAAGTCATCATTGGAAATATTGTAGGAATTATGCATTTTGTTCATCCGTCGGAATGCCTGTTTGGCTCGTGGACTATCCAATCCATGATGCAAAATTTCTGCCAAAATCAATTCTGTATCATCGTATCTTTTGCGTGTTCTGTTTTTAAACTCTCCTGTCCTGTCTAGCAATTTAGAAATAGAGGGAACCGCAAAAGTCCGAAACAAGGCAAACTCCAATGCCCGATGCAAATCCCAAGGAAAGACATAAGCTCCCAATAAAAAAACGATCCGTTCATAATCGGTCTCCCAATGCAATTGGGCAATTTCTTTGGATTTTGGCTTGTTTAGCATGTAAATTATAAATTGTGTATGCCTGTGAAATAATGTTTATTTGATTTTTATGTTGTGGTTTTTTTTCGTTGTAATAATGATTGAGGCTAGTAATCTGGCAATTTCTTTTTGTTTAGAAATGAGTATTTTAAATTGAGAATCTTGTACATAACAGGATTGATTTAATAGTTCTAACCAATATGCTGTCTCGTAGGACTCTTATAACTCATAATTCACAATTAAAAAAGGCGTCGGATGAGCGGATGGATATACGCTTGTACGAAGGACAAAGTATGCGCTGGTTAACCAGCACACATGTAGCCACGGAGTCAATGACGTTGCCCAATAATCCAACTCACAACTTACAATTCATAACTCACAATTAAAATTAAGACGTTTTATCCAAACTCTGTTGGTCTTGCTCTAAGTTGGAAAGCATACGTTCTTTGATGTCCTTCAGCTTTTTGATTTTGCCTTCGATGGTCGCTTTGCTCTCGTCGTCTTTGGCTTCCTTTAGTTCAGCTTGAAGGACTTTGATTTTGGGATCAAGCTCTTCCAATTTGTGCTTGCGTTTTTCGAGGCTTTCGGCTTGTTCTGCCTTGTCAAAAATGAGCTTTTCAGGACTAGCATCGTCTTTGGGTTGTACTTCCTTAACTTTTTGTTTTTTAGGAATAAAAATGGTTTCTCCCACTTGACGTTGATTGACAAAACCAGGCGAAACGATTTCGATGTCTGCCTCGTGAAGGGTATCCAAAATATGCTCATGTAGTACCGATTTTGCCGTCAATACTCGCTTGATGTCTTCCAGTAATCCATGTATTTTAAATACCACCGAGAAGTCGCCCAAGCTGGTGATGTGAACAAAGGGATCTGTTAAGCCCGCACGTTTGGCGGCATCAAGCAAACAATTTTTGATTTGTTGGTGGGGAACGTCATAGCCCAATGAGACTTCGGCAGAGATAAAGGTCCCCTGCGAGTGGGTTACCTTGACGGGATTGGTCGCCAAAAATAGGTTGGGTAGGGTAATGAGGTCACGGTCTACCGTTTGTAACTCAGTATGGAACAAGCCTCTTTCTGAAACCCGCCCAAAATAATCACCTACTTTGACAAAGTCCCCCGACCTAAAATTGTTGATAAGACGTAGGAGAATACCCGCCAACATATTCCCAATAAAGGTAGTTGAACTAAAAGCAAAGACTGCGGAAAGAATGATACCCAAGAAACTACTAACTTGCCCTCGAATCTCACTCGGCATGGGCAATGCCAAAATAAAGGCAATGAGTCCCATTATGGCAATAGAAAACAATATGATTTGACGGATAAGAGCTGTATCGCTTATTCCCCGCATTTGGCGATTGAGGATGAAACGGACAATGATGTACAGCAAAATAAAGGCAATGAGCGTGATAATTGCCCCGCCAAACATACTGATGATATTGGTGATAAATCCCATAGTCAAAGGTGTTTATATATTGGACAGATTACGTTTGGGAAGTTACAAACTTCCATTACTTTTGCTCTAAGTGAAACACTATAAAGCTGCTTTTGTATTACCTTTAAGTAGATTGACGTCTAAAAACAATATTGATAACCAAACAACAGGAACATGACCGCAGAAGAACGTGCTGTCCTCAAAGAGAAAATTGTCGCAGGTATAGAAGAAACAAAAAAAGACATCGAAAAACTCAAGGAACTCACCAAGCCTATTAAGCCCGAAAACTCATTGGGGCGCATCAGCCGTATGGATGCCATCAACAATAAGAGCGTCAATGAGGCGGCTTTGCGAATGGCAAAGAGCAAACTGGCAAAAATGGAACACGCCATCACCAAAATTGACGATCCCAAGTTCGGCAATTGTACGGTCTGTAAGCGTGCCATCAATCCCAAGCGTTTGATGTTGATGCCTGAGAGCAATATGTGTGTACGTTGTGCTGCGAGGCGGTAGGATTTGTAGCAATTTGAACATAACAATAGAGGCTTTGTTTAATATAGCTTTAGTGGTGAAGGAGATGCTGCGAATTAAAAAAAAATGATTGATTTTTACTGTTTTTTATAGCTACGCAAAAAGATTGCGCAGAGTGGGCTTTACTTTGTATCATAATCAAAAACAATAAAAATATACAAAGATGAAAATTAGCTTACACAGAGCCTTGAGCCAATTAAAATTGATAGATGCCAAAGTCTTAAAATTATTGACAGACTTGAATCCTGTGGGCATCAAACAAAAAAACAAACTCGTCAATGGACATATTATAGAAGAAGAATTTGTCCAAAAAGCACAATCCAAATTCCAATCGGTTCAAGATTTGTTGGAGCGCAAGGTGAGGCTCAAAGCGGCCATAGTCGCTGCCAATGCGAAAACGAAAGTGGTGGTTGGTAAGAGAAAAATGACCATTGCTGATGCCATAACCTATAAAAGCATCATCGAACAAAAGAAATTGTTTTTGGATACCCTCAAATCCAATTATAGCAAAGCTGTTGGTAAGCTAGAAACCCACAATGCCCAAGTAGAACAAAACTTGCAAAAGGTATTGGAAGCCACATTTGGTAAAGACAATGTGAAAATCTCAAAGGACGATGTAGATTCGGTAAGCAAACCATTCTTGGAAAGTAATGGATGGCATTTGGTAAATCCACTCAAAATCGAAGACAAAATAGAAAAGATGGAGGAGGAAATCAATGAGTTTTTGAGCGAAGTAGATGCTGTACTTTCCGAAGCCAATGCCATCACAATGATTGAAATAAAAGAATAAATAGCGGAGTCTAAATAGACTCTAAAAATACACCAGTTGGCTATACGAAAATCCCTAGACACAATTCCCCGCCTGAGGGTTAGACTGGCAATTTCTTTTGTTGAAATCAAATCTGAAAAGCTGAAAGCTCAAAGATTAAGGTTCAAAGAGGAAAATTTAAAGTTCTTTATGTTAAAGCTCAAGTAGTAAAGCCTAAAGTTCTTTCAAATCCGAGAGTTAGTTTTAAGCGTTTAATTGTATGACGCTGGTATTTGTACTCGGCTGTATAGTCAACTGTTTTTTTATTGATATTTCTCCCACCTCCGCTGCTCCCGTTCCATCAAAGCCTCAAACTTATACGGCGTCTCAATTTCCAACTCCATCCACTCACCCAAACCAGGATGTTCAAAGCCCAAAGCGATTGCCGCCAAAAACAAACCCTTACCCTTAAACACATTACCCGCCTGACCATACAACTGATCGCCCATAATCGGAAAACCCAAACCCGACAAATGAATCCGAATCTGATGGGTTCGCCCTGTTTCTAAGTGAACATCCAACAAACTCAAAGAATCATTCCGAAGCGAAGGCACAGTCCGACGCAGCTCATAATGGGTCACTGCCCTTTTCCCCTCAATGGCTACATCAATCGTGCCCTTTGGTGGAGGCGTCCCAATGACCACACACCGATACTGTTTTTGAATTTTTTTGTATTCCAATTGCTTGCCCAATTCAATTCTAGCCCCAGCACTTTTCGCAACCAACAACAAACCCGAAGTCGGAGCATCCAAACGGTGAACAGGTCTAGGAATGGGAAGCGCGTCCACTAGTGATGAAGCTTGTAAATTGTAGGGCAAGGCATTTTGCAAAGTCCGAAATTGATTCCCACTGACAACCAAACCAGCAGGCTTATTGACCACCGCCAAATACGCATCTTCATATACAATGTCTAGGGTAAGTTCGTAAGTTTTCGCAATGGTTGGAGCGATTTCTAGCAGTTCAATTTTTTGTCCTGCTTCAATCCAAGTCGCAGTTGTAGCAGCTGTACCATTGATGTGAATGGCACCTTTCTTAATCGCTTTTTTAACACTTTTACGTGAAGGAACTTGTGGGAACAAGCCCACCGCATATTCTTGCAATCGAATGCGGTATTCACCAGATGGAACAATATGGGTTTGGAGTATGAACACCCACAAATTTAAAACGATTTCCGCACTCCTAAAAATACAGTATGTCTTCTCAACAAAGTACCAAAATCACCCGACTGATAAACCGAATTAAAATCCTGCTTAAATTGATAACGCAATACCAAACCATTGCCTTTTGTCCAATCATAAGTTACACCCGCTCCCAACATAAAGTACGGACGAGTTTTGCTCAACTCATTTTGGTCGGCAGTAATGCTAGTTGTTCCAGGCTTGAAATTGTCTTTGGATAAATTAAATTCATACAAATCGTTTTGAATGGCAAACAAATAATTGACACCCAATCCCAAATCAACAAGCATCTCAAATTTGTTTGTTTGATACAAATTGCTTTGTAAACTTAAATTTAAATCTACATTGCTTACTTGATGGCTGTTGTTTAAATCTACCACCAAATCCGTAGCTTCATTCAATTCGCCTGCTTCACGTTCAACCACAATATTTGATTCAATAAATCCAAGCGGCGAAGCCATTGTTAAATCAAAGGAATTGCTTTGTTCCGCTTCCGAAGTTGGGTTATATGTAATACTCGAATTATGCCCTGACTCAAAGGAAATACGCTCAATTGTAAGCGAACTATTTAAACTAAACGGGCGGCTAATGGATTTGCTCAATCCGAATGTAGCTGCCAAACCTTTGCCATTCGTATGAGTGAAATCCGCAGGCTGCAAAGCAGTTTGATAATTGTTGTTTAATTTAAATTGCCAAAAACTCATTCCCAAAGCAGCCTCTATTGTCCATTTTGATTCGGCGGGCAAAATCTGTATGTTGTCTAAAGAAACAGTCTTTGTTTCTGAAGGTATATCTAAATTTAACAACTCACTTTTTAAATCAATGGCTAAAGGTGCTATACTTGTCAAATTTTGTTTGTCAGCGTCTTTTTTATTTTCTCCCAGCTCAATAGGTGTTTGTTGGCGAACAATATTAGTCTCACTCGAAGCAGTTAAGAATGTTGGAGTACTAGGCAATTTATTAGTAGAGGGTGAAGTATTAGAATGCTCCATGTTTGATACCTTGGGATGGTGGAAATTGGTGTTTTTTTGATTGCTCAAAACAGTAGAAGGTCCCACATTAATAGCTTGTATGCTTTCTGTAGGTGTTGGGTTTTTATGGGGCAACGGATTGGGCTTTGTGCTGGGATTGGTCTGGTTAACCAACGCATGCTTAGTCGCTCCAGCACTTTCATCCTCCCGCTCATCCGACGCTTCTTTTACTTCATTTTTTAAAACTATATTTTCTTTTGGAGCTACTTGCTCAAGTTTATCTCTAGTTGTAGACTCCTGTACCTCTACAATCTCATTTGATTGTTCAGATGATTCTTGAGTAATATTAGATTCAGTCGTAGCTGTTGTAATATTTATAGCTGCTTCAAGTTTGGTAGGATTTGATTGCTGATTAGGCAAAGGCAAATTACTAGCAATTTGCACATCACTTTCTACAGTGTTGGTTACATCTGTTTGCTTTGCAATAAGGCTTTCATTCTCATTGGAATTGGTGAAATTAGAAACCCCAAAATAGACCAATCCAATCATCAGTAAGAATGCGGTGAACCACCAAAAAGGAAATCTCTTTTTTTTCTTTTTACCATAGATTTCCTTTTCAATGTTTTCAAACACTGATTCCGACGGCTGCAACCAATCCTCATTTCCCAATGACGGATTGTCAAAAGCACTTCTTATGTCTTTATCCTTTGGCATAATTAACAAGAACCGAAATGTCTTTGGGTTTTAAATGATTTTGTAATGCTTTTTTTGCCTTTCTCAATTGTGTCTTAGAGGTGCTTACCGAAATATTGAGTTCCTGTGCAATTTCTTGGTGTGAAAACCCATCAATCACAAACATATTGAACACTGTTCGGTAACCCTTGGGCAATTGGGCAATCAAGTTCGTCAAATCTTGTAAACTCAATTCATCAATTGCCGTTGCTCTAATTTTTACTTCATTTTTTGTGCCAATCAAATTTTTTAAACTTGTAAATATATTCCTTTTCCTCAACTTCATCAAACATGTATTGATGACAATTCGATTCGACCAAGTAATGTACTTCGCCCTATTTGGATCAAATTGCTTGAGGTCTCTATATATTTTAATATAGGATTCTTGGAGCATATCTTCCGCATCAGACCTGTTCGAGACATACCTCAAACAGGTAAGCAAATGATTTCTAGAATAGCGGTCATACAACAAGCGAAAATCTTCCTTGCTACCTGCTAGTACATCATTTATAATGTCAATATCTGATTTAGAAAATCCCAAGTTGTTTTAGTAATTTAAATTTATTTTTCGATATAGGAAATTGTAAGTTGACACATGAACAAAGGTTTGATGCATTTGTTCAAAACAAAATGAAATAAATTTAAAAAAAAGCTTAGGCTAATTCTAAATTAGCCTAAGCTCTGTTGGAATTGGCATATAAACACTATTACCCAAGTAGAGGTACTACTTATGAATAAAAAACTTCTTTGAATAACTCATTTGAGCCATTTCTATTTTTAGCACATACATTCCCGAAGCCAATTCACTTACATCCAATCTTTGTAAGGTGTTGGCAAATGGAATGCTTTTAACTATTTGACCAATATTGTTGTAAATATTGATAACCTCTATATTTTGGGTGATGCTTCGAGTATCTAAGGTGATCTGATCTTGAACAGGATTGGGATACAATCCAATAGACGCAAAATCTCCAATC
>JAHDIA010000812.1 GCA_020631035.1 Chitinophagales bacterium
TGGATAGCTTGTTTAAGAAATAGCTCTCTTCTGCAAAAATTGTCAAAGAACGAATTTTATTATATGGGCTAAGTATAATTGTTTTATGTTTGTGGCAATGAACATATATGTAGTCATACCTGCTTACAATGAGGAGGATTCGATTGGGAAGGTGGTAGCAGACATTCCCAAGGATTTGGTCAAGGAAATAGTGGTGGCAAGCAATGCCTCTACTGATAAAACCGAGGAAGTTGCCCGAAAGGCAGGGGCGACGGTTGTCATTGAGACAGAAAAAGGCTATGGTGCCGCCTGTCTCAAAGGTATTGGTTATGTAGCCGACAAAGGTGATGCAGATATACTCGTATTTTTGGACGGCGATTACTCAGACTATCCCGAACAGATGCCTAAATTGGTTGCGCCCATTGTCAATGAAGGCTATGATATGGTGATTGGCTCTAGAGAATTGGGCAATCGTGAGGGAGGCGCAATGATGCCACAACAAATTTTTGGGAATTGGTTGGCAACAACTTTGATTCGTTTGTTGTATAATTATAAATTCACCGACCTGGGACCGTTTCGGGCGATTCGCTGGGACAAATTGGTGGAAATTGACATGCAAGACCGCAATTTTGGCTGGACAGTAGAGATGCAGGTCAAGGCGGCTAAGAAAAAATTAAAATGTACCGAGATCGCTGTGGATTACCGCAAGCGTATCGGAGTTTCTAAAGTAACTGGCACCATTAAAGGGACCATTATGGCAGGATACAAAATTTTGTGGACTATCTTTAAGTTGTTATAATATAAGATACAACAATTAATAGTCAGGGATTAAACAGTCTTATGCTAGAGATTATTTTGTTGAGTATGTACGGCATCGTTTTGGGGCTTATCTTCATCTATTGTATGTTGGAGTTGACGCTTGCCATCAACTATGTCCGCCACCAACGCAAGCCCAAAAAAACACAGCCTTTTTTGAGCGAGGATACTCCTAGCCAAGAATTGCCCTTTGTAACGGTTCAGTTGCCTGTCTTCAACGAACTATATGTGGTTGAGCGTTTGATTGACCAAGTGATGTTGTTCAATTATCCCAAAGACCGATTTGAGGTTCAAGTCCTCGACGACTCCACCGACGAAACCGTCGAAATTTCCAAAAGAAAAGTCGAAGAATACAAAGCCAAGGGTTTCAATATCGAATTCATTCACCGAGTAGACCGTACAGGATTTAAGGCGGGTGCCCTACAAAATGGGATGAAAGTGTGTAAGGGGGAGTTCATCGCCATATTCGATGCCGACTTTTTGCCCAAAACCGATTTTTTGCGCTCTACCCTTCCCCATTTTGCCAATGAAAAAGTAGGTGTGGTACAAACCAAGTGGGCGCACATCAATCGGGAATATTCTTTGTTGACCCGTATTCAAGGTTTTTTCTTGGATGCCCATTTTAGTGTGGAACAGATGGGGCGCAACAGTCAGGGGTACTTTATCAATTTCAATGGAACGGCGGGTATCTGGCGCAAATCCACCATCGAAGATGCGGGAGGCTGGCAGGCAGACACCTTGACGGAGGATCTCGACTTGAGTTACCGAGCGCAAATGAAGGGTTGGCAATTTGTCTTTTTGGAGGCTTTTGAATCTCCAGCCGAATTGCCTGCCGATATGAAGTCCTTCAAATCTCAGCAATTTCGTTGGATCAAAGGTGGAGCAGAGACTGCCCGTAAAATTCTCCCTAAAATTGTCAGAACCAATCATCCTTTTGCCATTAAGCTCAACGCTTTTACCCATTTGTTGAGTAGCAGCATATACATTTTGGTGTTCTTCTTGGTCTTGTTGAGTGTCCCATTGCTTTTGGTCAAGAATACCTATATCCAATCCGAATACATTCAATACGGAACGCCCTTTTTGCTGACCAATTTCGCCATTGCCTTCTTCTTTTTTGTCTCCAATACCAAACGCTTCAAGAGTTGGGAGGGCTTTAGTGAATTTTTCTTTTTGTTGCCAACCTTTATCATTGTCACAATGGGCTTATCTTTTCACAATGCTTTGGCGGCAATTAGAGGTTTGGCAAGGGAACGCACTCCCTTTATCCGTACCCCCAAATTCAACATCCAAAACGTCAAAGATGCTTGGAAAGACAAAAAATACGTGTCTTCCAAAATTGACTTTGTCACCATACTCGAAGGAATTTTGATGCTCTACTTCTTATTTGGCATTGTCTACGCCTTCGTTACTGGCAAGTTTGACCTCATCCTCATTCACATAATGGCGTTTACGGGCTTTGGCTATGTCTTTTTTAATTCGGTGAAACACAGTTGGGGGATTAAAAATTAAGATTCAAGATTAGGAAGCTAATTTTAAATTTTGAGTTTTCAATT
>JAHDIA010000059.1 GCA_020631035.1 Chitinophagales bacterium
AGGAAATTATTTTACTGCGTTTATTTGAAAAAAATGCTCTATACTTGTACTTTATGCTTAGTTCGTGTGTTTGTATAGTAACATCATTTAAGTCCGATAAAGGATAATCATAGGCATAAGCCAAACTTAGATTGTTGTTTAGTTTATATGTCAACATTCCAATTAACGCATCAAAACTTTTATTATTATAGCCTCTTAATGAAATTCCCAATTGTATAAACCCTTTAAAAGCAGCTGCAATTCCTACAGTTGTTTGTATGTTTTGCCAATCAGTGACTAGCATAACACTAGGGTAGAGTTGGTAATTGAATCCAATGTCCAGAGCATAAGTGCCATATAAGTGTACATTGTTGTATTGTTTTGCCAATGGCACATTGTTGTTCCCAATGTCATATTTCCAAGCCATTACTCTTTTCCAGCTTGCCCCCAATTCGATCTGATCTTTAAGAAAATACAATCCCACTTCAATATCAGGAGCTAAAGCACTTGTACTGGATTGAGCTAGCAAATCATCTTGATGATTTAGTTGTTCATCATCGTATATGCCATTGGGGGTAATGAGCTTATCGCCATTTAATTGTTTTTGCATAATGCCCAAACGGCTTCCTATGGATAAAAGATAGGATTTGTTTTGCCAATGGTAGGCATACGCAATTGCAATTCCAGTATTCCTTTCAGCACCTATTAGTTCATTTTGAATGCTCAAGCCTATACCACTTTGTAAGATAGGAATAGGGAGATGAACATTGATTGCCTGTGTTGCTGGTGCTCCTTCTATACCTAGCCATTGGGCTCTAACCACTCCTTCAAAATTAACACTTTGACCAATGCCAAGTGATGCAGGATTGATTAAAGATTGATTGAATGTAAAATTGCTATATTGTACCAATTGTTGAGCATGAATGGTATTTGAAAATAACAATACAAAAAGTATTGTTATAAAAATATTTTCAAGTAGACCTTTCATACATGATTAACTATAATTATCCCTTAAATATTGGGAGAACAAAAAAAATAACATTGGCTTGTCAATAAACCAACCAATTTTTAAAGACTTTGCCCAATATATGCTTTTTTTTTGAACATATGGCTCCCAATAAAAATTAAATATTGCCTTCTATTTAATTTTTAATTGCCTTTTTGGGAGATTATAAGCGAGTAATGTCACTTATATAAGGGATACGATTATTTATATAAATTTGTTTTTCTTATAATAAGAAAGCTCTGCTAAAATTTTAGCAGAGCTTTCTTTTTATATATATCATACCTCATAAGATTATTGAGGATTGACTTCTTTCAAATATAAACCTATAGCATCTTTCATTGATTTTGCTTCAGGAGAAGGAGCTTTTACATCAGGGATTAAGTTGTGATCTAGTATAGCCTTGAGGGTAACTGGCCCAAAAGCGGCAATACGCGTGTTGTTTTGTTTAAAGTCGGGGAAGTTCTTGAAAAGTGACCTGATACCTAGCGGAGTAAAGAAAACGATCATATCGTAAAATATGTCTTCTAGGTCAGAAAGATCACTACAAACAATTCTGTATATGGTTGACTCTGTAAAATCTATTCCTTTTTCTTTTAAGAAATTGGGAATGTCATTTTTTCGTACATCTTCAAAGGGATAGGAGGCACAAGGATACAAGTATTTTTCGCCCTTATGTTTTTCCAATAAAGCAAACAAGTCCGTTTTGCTGTCTTTCTTAAAAAAGACTTTTCGCTTGCGATACTCTATAAAATTTTGAAGATAAAGTGCAATTACCTCTGAAGAACAAAAATATTTGGTATCCTGAGGCATAGTGATTCTAAGTTCCCCACAAATTCTAAAAAAGTGTTCAATTGCCATTTTGCTGGTAAAGATAACAGCAGAATACTCAATTGGATTCACTCTTGTTTTACGAAACTCCTTTCCTGTTATACCTTCTATTTGGATAAATTTTCTAAAATCAATTTTGACATTGTACTTTTCAGCAAGATCTGTATAGGGATTTTTAGAGTTGTTAGGTTTTGGTTGAGAGATTAAAATGGATTTAACTTCTCTTTTTTCTCTTGCAATCTCAATGATTTTACTTACTTCTGCCATATAGGGATTTTTAGAGTTGTTAGGTTTTGGTTGAGAGGTTAAGATAGATTTGACCTCTTTGTTTTCTCTTGCCATTTCAAGTATTTTACTTACTTCTGTCATAAAATAGTTTGATGATGACCTAATTACAAGCTGTTTTTGTTAATCTTTACACATAAGTCTCCTTTATTCCAATTCCATTTTAATCTAAAATACAAGCTTAACTTGCAAGATTTTGGTGAAATTTTAATAAAAGTAAAATAGGTGCAATTTCGAGAGCGCAAAGATAAAGAAAAAAATGAAAAGGATATAGTTTAAACAAAGATGTATTGGTAGAAAAACCTCGATAAGCTTGATAAATACTTATAAAGGTGGTGAGACCTAGCACCAATAAAAATAAGAATATAGGGTTAATTAAACTATTGAAAGACAATAAAATAACAAAGGGTAAGATGGTAATACCCTGTACTATTTGTATGAGTAATTTATTGTATAGATAAAAGTGAATATTTGTAGAAATTGGTAAGATAATTGCCAAAAAACGTTGAATAAGTAATTTGAAAATAAAAAAGCCCAAACTTAGACCTAATGAATAACATAACAACTTCCAAAATGGGGTGAAGTGCTCTACACCAATGTATTGTAAAGAATGGTACAAAAGAATACCCAATACCAGTATGGTGTTGAGATAGAGTAGCACCATTGGAATGGAAAATTGATTTTGGGTATCATCAAAATCAATTTGGGCCATACGAATGTTGCTCACAGAACGTCGTAAAATCTCAAAGAAGTCATGGTATCTCCAGCGAATGAAAGCATATATACTTAATATTATACAATAGATATAAAACAAAAATGCGTGATCTTGATACCAATTAGGATTTCTTTGATTGGGATTGGCGGTTAGGGATTCAAGTTGTGCCATTTCTTCTTTTGTGGTAGTGAGTTCAATTTCAGGGATGAACACTTTATCAGAAGATTGATCTGTTTGAAAAATACTATCTATGGAGTTGGTCGTAACAGAGTCAATTGAATTTTGTGCTTGTATGCCAATAAAAACAAACAAGCAACTTACAATTAGCCAATAGCTTATAAGGGTGTTTTTCATATGCTTTGCTCTAACAATTCGATCATCTAATTATTGTGATATTGCCTTGTATCATAATTTCACCGCCAAGATACTTTGTTCCTTTGACAAAATAAACATAAACACCCATAGTAACTGGTTTTCCTCTAAAAGTACCATCCCAACGTTCATCTTTATTGTTGGTACTGAATACTTTTTCACCCCAACGATTGAATATGGCAAATTCTGAAATCTCCTCTACGCCCAGAGTAATGATGCCAATATCGTCATTCCGTCCATCGCCATTTGGAGAAAAAGCAGTGGGGATGATGATGTTGAAATTGTTTTCTACAGCTACTTTAATGGAATCACTTGCTTTACAGCCATTTTCGGAAGTAGTAGTTAAGGTATAGGTTGTTGTTTGCAATGGTTGAGCCTCTGGGTTGGGAATGTCTGAAGCACTCAATCCTAGTTCGGGAGTCCATTGATAATCTACTTCACCCATGCCATTTAATTCTACAAACTCTCCTATATTGACAGTGACGCTGTCTGAACCAGCATCTACAAAAGGTTTAGGAAGTACCGTTACATCAATGTTTACAGAATCTATGAAACAGGGAGGATTAGAAATGTATACAGTGTATGTAATGCTTTCACTTGCTTGAACAACGGGGTTGGGAATGTTGTTGTCGCTCAAATATAGGTCTGGAAACCATTCAAATGCCTGACCGCCACTTACTTCTAATTGAATGGTATCGTCTTCACAAATGGTGCCACCATCTCGAATGATCATTGGATTTACAGGAGGAATGACACTAACTATAACGCTATCTGTATTTTCGCAAGTATTGTTATCAATGACACTTAATTGGTAAGAAATGGTATCTGTAGGATTGACAAAAGGAGTCAATATGCCATCATTGCTCATAAATTGTGTAGGAGACCAAGTAAAGTTGATTACTTCAGGAGCGATACTGGCATTTAGTTGAGCACTATCTCCCAAACATAAATCGGTTATGTCTTCTCCTGCATCTAAACTTGGAAGTGGAAGTACTTCTATAAAAACATCACTAGAGTCAGTACAACCATTGGGGTCTGCTACATATACTGTAAAGACTTGGTCGGCAGGTGGGGAAATTGTGGGATTGACCAATTGAGCATCGTCTGTTACAAATTCGGCAGGTTCCCATTGATAAGTGTTATTGGTACCTGCACCACCAACTGAAGCCGAAGCATCTAGTTGAATTTCTGTTAACAAACACATGATAGTATCCAGTCCAGCATCTGCAAAGGTTTGTGGATAGATGGTGAAAGGCAGTAATGTGTCATTGTCACAACCGTCGGTAGTGGTTACAGTGAGCATTGCAGAGTAGTCACCTGGGCTATTGTAAAGTTGTTGTTGGGTTTGACCTGTATTAGTAGGACCTAGATCAAAGCTCCAGTCCCAATTAGTAATATTATTTAGATCGCTAATGCCAGTAAAATTTACGGGAACATCTAGACATAAAAAATCAAAGTCTATATTTACATTGGGGACAGCTAATACCTCTACCTCTTTTGCTATAGAATCTTTACAACCAAAATCGTTGGTGACATATAAAACGACCTCGTAATTACCTGGTTCAGCAAAGATATGTTGTAGATTCGTATAAGTGCCTGTCGTATTGGATGTACTAATGCCCCCTGTTCCAGGTCCAATAATGGTTCCATCCCCAAAATCCCAGGTCCAGGAATCAATAATACCATAAGAGGAAGTGGTTTGGTCTGTAAATGTAAAAGATTCGTCTTGGCATTTTGAACTGTCATAGATAAAATTACTATTGAAAGCAGGATACAGATTTAAAATAAGTTCAGATGTATCTACACAAGCAGTGCCATTGTAGGCGATTAATTGTATGTTATAGACACCTGTATCTGGAAACATGTAAATAGGTTCGGGTTCAGTCGAAACATCTGTATCAATGCCCTCTACACCAAAGTCCCACTCAAAACTGGTGGCACCAACACTTTGGTTGGCAAAAGCAATGCTAAAATCGGTACAATGAGTAACCTGGTATACACCTGGAGCAATTTCTATGGTAGGAGCGTTGATAATGGGATTGCCTACAATCCCTGATTCAGTTGTAGTAGGTGTGGCTCGAATAAGGTCGCAGTCGGTGACATTGAATTGAAAGTCTCTGGTTTTTTGACTCAACAATACACCATTTCTATATTCAGATACACAAATTCCTACCACATACTGACCCACACCAGCGGGGGTGCCTGTTAGGATGCCAGTAACAGGATCAATACTCAGGGGATCATTGGGATTGCCAAGCGGGTTGTCGGTGCTAAAGCTAGGTAGCCAACCTACCACACCTGATTGACAAGGTACATAATCTATTTGAGGTCCAAAATTGCAACAACTGAAATTGGGAGCGATGTAACTACCAGCATTATTGAACAAGGGATTGCCTGGGCATTCAGCTTCGGCACCACTCAAAGGACGACACAGTTCATATACCAAAGAATCCCCATCAGCATCTGAAGCGGAATGGTCAAACTGAATGGGAAAGCCATCACAAATGACAACGGGAGGGAAGTTGTTGAAGTTTGGTGAGTTGTTGTTACAGTTGGCTGTTTCGTGTGGAATATGAAGTTTATAGGTTGAACCTGTTTCGCCTGGAAAAGCAATATTGACAATGGATGTATTTCGGCAACACCTTTGATAAATGATATCATAACCGCCTATATCTGGAGGCAAACTAATGGTGGTATTGTAGGTTGCCTTGGAAACACATACATCGGGAATATCATCAGTACACAAATCATCATCATTGATTGGAACCAGACTGGTATCGGTATTGGACAAAAACATGGGAATCCTAAAATTGCCATTGAATTCGAGATAATCTCCATTGGAATCTTGTATATAAATGGCTGCAGGGTCATCAAAGGGAGCACCATCGCTGTAACAATCTCTGTAGATGGCTAGACCAACTTGATATAAATCACCTCCCAAACATTCATATGTAAGTTCGCCACCTACTAAGTGATTGGCGTTTGTTTTTTGTGGTGAAAAGAGGCCAAGAACACAGAAAAACAAAACGTATAAATATATGTTGGAACGTTTTTTCATTGACAATGGCTATGTGTTGTTGAATAGTAAAAGCAATATAAGGCGCAATTTTTCTTTTTGGGGTCTTATTGATTACTTTTATTGATAAAGTTTGCCAATCATTTCCCCTTTCTTATTTATTCGGTATGATATTACCTTTATCTAAACGCAAGTTTATGTTAAAAATTTTTCTTACAAAAGTAGCAGAAAGTGTCGGATGAGCGGGTGGATATACTTTAAGACGCAGCCCAAAGCTGGCGTTGGCTAACCAGATTAAAACGTAGCCTATAGCCCAAGACGTTGCCCCATAAAAACAAATCAATCAATTGAACTTTTGTTCAGAGATTTTCTTTAACTTAGATACTTCCTAAATCAAATGACAAATTAAATGAAAAAAATAGTAGGCTTGCTCTTTCTTTTTTGGCAAATTGCTGCCATTGCTCAAGTAACCTATCCTACCAATGGAGCCAAGGAGATTCGCAACAAACACTATGCATTTACCAATGCGACAATTTACAAAGATTATCAAACAAAATTGGAAAAAGCAAGTCTCATCATAAAAGATGGCAAAGTTGTGACGGTTTCTCCATCGGCTTTTATTCCTGCTGATGCCATAGAGGTAGACTGTTCTGGTAAAACCATTTATCCTGCTTTTGTCGAAATTATTTCCAATTATGGTTTGCCCGAAGCCAAGCCAGCAGGGGAAGGGCGCCGTTATGCTACTCAGTTGGTGTCTGACAAAAAAGGAGCTTATTATTGGAATGAAGCGATTAAGCCAGAGACCCTTGCCTATGAATTGTTTGCAAGTGATTCAGAAAAGGCAAAGAAGCTTAGAGCCATTGGATATGGTGCTGTGGTGAGTCATCAAACAGATGGCATTGTTCGAGGAAGTGGTACTTTGGTCAATCTCAATGACAAAAGTGAAAATGAGAATATTTTAAAAGACCAAGTAGCTAGTTTTTATTCATTTAGAAAAGGAGTGACGAAGCAAAACTATCCTTCTTCTTTGATGGGAGCCATTGCTTTATTAGAGCAAACATATCTTGACGGAGAATGGTATAAAAACAATGGTCATAAAGAAGAACGGAACATTTCTTTGGAGTATTGGAACCAACAACAAGATTTGCCTGCTGTGTTTTTGACGAGCAATTGGCAAGAGATTTTACGTGCGGATCGTTTGGGTGATGCCAACAATGTTCAATATATTATTAAAGGTGGAGGTGACGAATACAAACGATTGGAGGAGTTAAAAGCAAGTAATGCCAGTCTAATTGTTCCAGTCAAATATCCCAAGCCTTATGATGTGGAGGATCCTTTTGCGGCTCATTATGTTGCACTCAAAGATATGAAGCATTGGGAATTGGCCCCTTATAATTTGGCAAGATTGGACGAGGCCAATATTGAGTTTGCACTTACAACAGATGGATTGGAAAAGGCGGGTGATATTATGAGTGGTTTGAAGACCGCCATCAAAAAAGGTTTGAAAAAAGAAACAGCCTTGAAAGCCTTGACTTATGCCCCAGCGAAGATGTTGAGAATAGACAATTGGGTAGGAAGTTTAAAAGATGGTAGTAGTGCCAATTTTTTGATTACGAGTGGAGATATTTTTGAGGAAGCTAGTATTTTAGAAAATTGGGTACAAGGTGATCAATATCTCATCAAACAAGAAAATACCAAGGAACTCAAAGGTGTGTATGATTTAAAATTATTGGATTTGCGCCAAAACTATAAACTAGAAGTAAAGGGTAAGCCTGCTAGTCCAGAGATGAACATAGTTGTTAATGACACCACCAAGATTAAAGTGAAGTCTAGTATTCAAGGTAAAAGAATTACTTTGCATTTTACTCCACAAGATGCCCAACAAAAAATCCGTCTCAATGGAATGATGGAAGGAGACGTTTGGCAAGGGAAAGGACAAGATCTTGAGGGCAACTGGATAGATTGGCAAGTTGACAACCGACAAGAGCTGTCAAAAGAGGAAGAGAAAAAAGAAGGTGAAAATTCTAAAGAAGAAACAGCCAATCTTGACGAAACCAAGGATGGAACAAAAGAAGATAAGATAGGCGAGGTTACTTATCCATTTTTACCTTATGGATGGACAAAGGAACCCAAACAAAAAACAGTCTTGTTTAAGAATGCCACTGTTTGGACCAATACAGATGATGGCATATTAGAAGAAACGGATGTATTGATAAGAGATGGACGGATTGTGAGTGTGGGCAAAAACCTAGATGGAGGAAGTGGCGAAACCATAGATGCAACAGGCAAACACTTGACTTGTGGTATCATAGACGAACATTCACACATTGCCATTAGTAGGGGAGTCAATGAAGGAACCCAAGCCAGTAGTGCTGAGGTCAGCATTGGCAATGTAATCAATTCGGATGACATCAATATTTATCGACAATTGGCGGGTGGCGTAACGACTGCTCAACTCTTACACGGTTCAGCCAATCCAATTGGTGGACAGTCGGCCATTATTAAATTTAGATGGGGAGCTTCACCTGAAGAAATGAAATTTGAAAATGCTGATAAATTTATCAAGTTTGCCTTGGGAGAAAATGTCAAACATTCCAATTGGGGAAACAATGGCACCATTCGTTTCCCACAAACCCGATTGGGTGTGGAACAAGTATTTGTCGACTTTTTTACCCAAGCCAAAGAATATGAAGAAGCTAAAAGAAACAATCCCTCTAAAGTGCGTCGCAACATTGAGTTGGAAACCATCTTGGAAATTATGAACAAAGAGCGTTTCATTACTTGTCACTCTTATGTACAATCTGAAATTACTATGTTGATGCGAGTAGCCGAACAGTTTGGTTTCAACATCAATACCTTTACCCACATTTTGGAGGGGTACAAAATTGCCGACAAGATGAAAGAGCATGGCGTATTTGCTTCAACCTTCTCTGATTGGTGGATGTACAAGTTTGAGGTCAACGATGCCATCCCGCACAATGCCGCTATTTTGACAGATGTAGGAGTGGTTACAGCCATCAACTCAGACGATGCTGAAATGGGTAGACGCCTCAACAACGAAGCTGCCAAAGGAGTAAAGTATGGGGGGATGACTGAAGAAGAAGCCTGGAAAATGGTTACCCTCAATCCTGCCAAAATACTACATTTAGAGAATAGAGTAGGGACTATCGAAAGTGGTAAAGATGCAGATGTCGTTTTGTGGTCGGACAATCCCTTATCAAATTACTCAAAAGCGGAACAAACTTATGTAGATGGACGTTGTTATTGGGACATCGAAAAAGACAAAGAAATGCGTAAACTCATCCAAGCAGAACGCAACCGCCTGATTCAAAAAATGCTCAAGGCGAAAGAAGGAGGAGCAGAGACGCAAAAACCCAGTATGCCCAAACACAAACATTACCATTGCGATGATATAGAAGACGAGGGCAATTGATGAAGGAAAGCAAAAAGATAAATTATGAGCGAATCGAAAAAGAAGGAATTTATGATTGACTTTGATTTGCCTGAAACGCTAGATGCAGAAGTACTCAAACTTATACCAGCGCAGAGGGAATGGATCAGTCAGTTGTTTTACGAAAAAATATTGATGAGTTTTACCTTGACTTTGGATCGAAGTAAAATGTGGACAGTTGTCGAAGCAGACGATAAAGCAGAAGTAGAGTCGATACTGCATGATATGCCACTTTTAAAATGGGTCCAATACACCATACATGAAGTTGCGGTACATGAACAAGTATACTTGGGCATTCCACAACCATCTGTCAATTAATATTACTCAAGCAACCAACGCCAGAAAAAAATGAAACAACGTTTATTCACTATACTTATACTATTGGCTTTTGTAGGCTATGACACAGTCAATGCTCAATGGATGCCTGCACCAGGTGAAGCACAAAGCAAGCCTGTTTACATTGTTGGAGGAACCATGCACATTGGCAATGGACAGATCATTGAAAATGGAGCCATTGGTTTTGAGAAAGGTAAAATAACGATGGTGACTGACAAGGATATTGATAAAATACCCAAAGACAATGCGCAGGTCATCAATGCAGAAGGCAAGCACATTTACCCAGGTTTTATCAGTCCCAACAGTTTGATGGGTTTGGTCGAAATCAGTGCTGTACGTCCCACCAGAGATTTTGATGAGGTAGGCGATTACAACCCACATCTACGCTCTATTATTGCATACAATACTGATTCGTGGGTGACACCAACCATTCGTTCCAACGGGGTATTGCTTGCCCAGATTCGTCCACAAGGCGGACGTATTTCGGGCGGTTCAGCTATTGTACAATTGGATGCTTGGAACTACGAGGATGCCCTTGTCAAAGAAGATGGTATTATCCTCAATTTTCCCTCTTTGGTCAATCGAAAAGGTTGGTGGGGAGAACCTGGAGGTCTAGAAGCAAACAAGCAAAACCAAGAACAACTTGCAGAACTTAAAAGCTTTTTCTTAGAAGCTCAAGCTTATTGCAAACAAGACAATCCAAGCGAAACAGATCTGCGTTTTGAAGCTATGCGCTCGGTGTTCAACAAAGAGAAAAAAGTATACATTAGTGCCAATCATGCCCAAAACATCATTGAAGTAGTGGACTTTATCAAGACCTTCAAAATTGATGGGGTACTTGTAGGAGGACGAGACGCTTATTTGGTGGCAGATGTATTGGCAGAAAGTAAAATTCCTGTCATTTTAAACAAAACGCATCGCTTGCCTTATAGAGCCGATGAAGACATTGATTTGCCTTACAAATTGCCACTTTTGCTCAAAGAAGCAGGGGTTGAGTTTTGCATACAGGCAGAACGCAGTTCGGGGGAGCAACGAAACTTACCTTTTACAGCAGGCAAGGCGGTTCCTTATGGTTTGAGCAAAGAAGATGCCTTGCAAAGCATTACACTGAGTGCCGCCAAAATTATGGGCATTGATGCGCAATTTGGTAGCTTGGAAGCAGGCAAAAGTGCCACCCTTTTTATCTCAACAGGAGATGCACTCGATCCCATTAGCAATCACGTTGAAGTAGCATTCATAGATGGGCGAGAAGTCAATTTGGAAAACAAGCAAAAAGAATTGTACCGCAAGTTTATGGACAAATACCGTCTTGAACAGAAACAACATTAAACATATTTTTTATTGGATTAGGACGGAACGGAAATGCCCTCTACCGCCCTTGACTCCCAGCTATCCGTTTCTATGGCGGTATTGGGGAAATAGGCAATTTATGCTGCCACGCCAGTACAGACACATGTCCGTACATCTCTACCTTAGTGGCGCACCGCCATATCCTCTACTATCTGGCGTAATTTCGCTTCTTT
Organism: Chitinophagales bacterium; assembly: GCA_020631035.1. Taxonomy (GTDB): domain Bacteria; phylum Bacteroidota; class Bacteroidia; order Chitinophagales; family UBA2359; genus JAHDGP01. The sequence goes on from JAHDIA010000059.1 coordinate 11,512, forward strand.
TAGCCCTCCGTCTCAAGGGCAAATGACTCATCTTTTAACTTAATATCTCAACTTAAATATTAAATACTGACTGCATTTGTATGTTAAAGTAGGTCAAATCCTTAAAAATCAGGCATAGAAATTGCTTTATGCGTATTAAAATTTTGTTAAAACAATAAGTATTTAGAACTTTAAAGCCTGAAAGATGAAGAAGGTTCTTAGTGTGTTTTTGACAAAAAGATAAATAAAAACTAATCAATTAAAATAAAATCTAAACCATTTTTTATCATGACAAAAAGCTTATACGCCTTTCTAGTGTCTGCCTGTATGATGCTGCTTTTGGGCAACACAGTACATGCACAATGTGTTGATTTTTCGAGTGTACAAGTAATATTTGATGCCAGTTGTATGGCTGGGTGTCATGCCACGGGTATAGGAGGAACATTTTTAACTTATGACGAGTTATTAAACACTACTAGTGCAACCTGTGGTGTACCTTATGTTGTTTCAGGAGATGCCAATGCTAGTTATTTGTATGACAAAATAAACAATGATGGTAGTGTACAGTGTGGAAGTGCTATGCCATTTGGTCCAGCACTGGCACAAGCCGATATTGATTTAATTCGTAATTGGATAGATCAAGGAGCCGTTTTGATGTGTCCAGGAGCTTGTGGCGCAACAGTCGACTCTATTGATGCACCCACAGGAGCCCCAACCGATGCAATGGGCAATTACACTGCCTGTTCTGATGGCTCTGAAGATGCCCTTTACGTTCAGCCAGCTCCGCCCAACGGCAGTTTAGCAGATGATGATTATGTAATTGAAATCAATGGCGTTTTGGATACCATCAATAGTGATGGTGCTTTTGATGCAACTACACTGATGCCAGGTGATACTGTAACTGTAACAGGCTTTACCTATGACTTAGATTCAATTAACTTTTTGTTGGATCAGGCTGCCACCATTTGTGGAGCATTGGATTGTGATGTTGTATTTGGCATTCCTGGTGTAACGATGGCAATTGATGATTTGGTAGCAGGGAACAATGATGGCAATCCAGGTTTGAATAACTTACAAGAAGCCCTAGATTTTGCAGGTTCATTTGGTAGCCCTATTGAATCTGTAGATTCAGCGGTTGCTGTTTTGAACTCTCTTAACGAAACCATTGGAGCATTTAATTTAGGACCAGTCTGTTACAATATTTCCAATAGTTATGAAGTCTTAATCATCGAATGTTCTCTTTGTGGTTCTAGCATTGACGATATTGATGCACCAGCAGGGGCTCCAACAGATGATATGGGCAATTACACTGCTTGTTCTGATGGCACTGAAGATGCACTTTATGTTCAACCAGCTCCGCCCAATGGTAGCTTACCTGATAATGATTATGTAGTCGAAATCAATGGTGTGTTAGACACCATCAATGCAGATGGCTCCTTTGATGCCACTACACTGATGGAGGGAGATACGGTGACTGTAACAGGATTTACCTATGATTTGGCAGAAATCAACAATTTGTTGGGGCAAGCTGCTACCATTTGTGGAGCCTTGGATTGCGATCTTGTATTTGGCATTCCAGGAGTAACGATGGCAATTGATGATTTGATAAATGGAGTAAATGATGGCAGCCCAGGTTTGGACAACTTACAGGAAGCCTTGGATTTTGCAGGTTCATTTGGTAGTCCTATCGAATCAGTAGACTCAGCTGTTGCAACCTTAAACTCTTTGAATGAAACGATTGGAGCGTTTAATTTAGGTCCTGTTTGTTTCAATACTTCTAATAGCTATGATGTATTGATTGTAAGCTGTGTAGTAGATGTTTGTCCAACTGTTTTGGTTGATTTCAATGATCCAACTACTTTGCCTAATTTGCCAAGTGCTGTTTGTGTAGGTGATATGATTGAGATTTGTTTCAATACAGATTGTGATACTTGTGATTTGACATTGGTTGACTTTAGTTATACAGTAGGAGGGGCTGTCGATCCAGGTCTTGCTGCTTCTCAAAATGGTAGTCAAATATGTTTTGGTGCAATTGTACCTGTAGGAGATGGCAATCCTTGTCTATCCTATGATTTATCCATTACAATTGATTCGGTTAGCACTAATGACCCACAGTGTACCACAGGCAATATCGCTTATGATATTCAAAACACACCTGTTGGGCCACTTGTAGGAGATAACTTAAACGACATCGTTCCTTTGTTGGCATTGTTTGATGCCAATCCATTGGTGGTAACTGTTTATCCAAACTTAGAAGTAGTGGTTACTCCACCAGAATGTGATGGCGCAGCAGGAATGGCAGAGTTGCTTGTAGGTGGGACACAATGTGATATAGCATTGGGTACTGCTGGGGTAAGCAATACTTGTCCTAGTGATGTTGATACAGATGCTGCTTTGATGTATGACTTTACTTCTTCAGTGGATTCTCTAGTTTGTATTACTGGTGCCATTTCTGATACCATAGAGTTAGATTGTAACCAGGCTTGTATAGGATGCTTAGACTCTTGTGATGTTAACTATGATCCAACGGCAACAATTAATGACGATAATTTGTGTGCTGGAGTAGATCGAACTTGTGACGATGGTTGTGATTTAACAACTGATATTTATAATGATGCCATTTGTGCTTGTGAGAGTACAGATCCAGATCCAGACGATGGCTGTGATTTAACCACCGATAGTTTTGATGCTGCTAATTGTGTTATTATTAATGCAGCACCAGACTGCGACGATGGTTGTGATTTGACCACCGATAGTTTTGATGCAACAACTTGCTCTTGTGTGAATACAGAACCAGATCCAGATGACGGCTGTGACTTGACCACCGATAGTTTTGATTTAGCCACTTGTACAATTACCAATGCAGCACCAGATTGTGATGATGCTGATCCAAGTACGACAGATTCTTATGATGCAGCCAATTGTCAGTGTATCAATACAACTACACCAATTCCAGGATGTCTTGATTCTTGTGATGCTAACTATAATCCTGGAGCAAATACTAGCGATCCAAGTTTGTGTGCAGGAGTAGACAGAAGCTGTGATGATGGCTGTGATTTGACCATAGATTCTTATGACGAAGCCAGTTGTGCGTGTGTCAATACAGCACCAGATCCAGACGATGGCTGTGATTTGACTACAGATAGCTTTGATTTGGCGACCTGTACGATTACCAATGCTGCACCCGATTGCGACGATGCTTGTGATTTAACCACAGATAGTTTTGATGCAACAACTTGTTCTTGTGTGAATACAGA
>JAHDIA010000813.1 GCA_020631035.1 Chitinophagales bacterium
TTGGGTGGGTCTAGCCAATAAATTGCCCCGAACTTTCCCAGTACCAAATTGGTTCCGAGATTGGGTTGGTGGGCATTGCCATTGGAATAATGGGTTAGATTGAGCGACAAATTGAGGGACAAACGTTTTTGTATCAGTTGTTCCATTCCCAATTCCAATTGAGTGATGTTGTTGAGGGGCAAACTGATGGCGTTGTTGCTAGGATTGTCCACTTCATTGTACCATTGACTGATGTAGGCGATACCCGCGCCCAATTTGGCATACAAGGAGGTATTTTTTTTGACTTTTTGTAGTTGGAAGAAACTCAATACTCCAATGCTTTTGCCAAAGACCTCGCCATCTCCAAAATGGGAGGCGACCAAAGTGTAACCCACTACTGGATAGCCTAAAAATTGGTGCCAGTACGCTTCGCCCGAAAGTTGCTTGCTCATCGTCAATTCGAGCAAGTAGGAGTTTTCGCTTACCTCTGCATCAAAATAGCTACGATGCGGGACGATGCGCCCCAAACTGAGTTCGGCTTCGAGTCGTTTGGAGCTTTCTTGAGCATTAATAATAATGTTTGGCAGGCTTGCCAAACATAACAAGAAGAATGGGAAAAGGGATTTTGTATTTTGTAGGTTTATTTTCATAAAAAGGTAAAAAGTATTACATTGTAATAATTCTATTAATTTGGGAAGTTTGATAAGACTTAACAGCTCCCACAAAGTACATTTTTTGTTCGTATTTTTAAAAATATTTCAAGAAGGCATTATCTTGGCCTTACAAGAGTTATGGGGGAATAAACTTAGGACATTTCTTTCACTCTTGGGCATCACCATTGGCATTTTTTGTGTCATTTCGGTGCTTTCTGTCATTGACAGCTTTCAACAAGGCTTGGTCAAGTCTTTTGACAAGGTGGGTAGTAATGTTTTACACATTAGCAAAGAGTCTTGGGATTTTCAAAAAATTTCGACCAATTGGTGGAAATACATTAGACGCCCCTACCCCAATTATCGAGAATTTACCGCCTTGCAAAATAAAGTACAATCTGCTGATGCCTTCAACATTAGAGCCTTCAAAGGTGGGCAAAAATTTCAGCACAAAAACACTTATGTTCAAAATGGATTTATTCTTGGGACCAATTACGACTTTGCTCGTATGTTTGATCTGGAGATAGAATATGGTCGTTACTTTACCCAAGAAGAAATGCAAACGGGACGGAATTCGATTTTGCTCGGTCCTGTGGTGGCAGAAACACTTTTTCCTTCGGCGGCTTATGCAGTGGGCAAAGAGATCAAACACCAAGGACGCAAGCTCAAGGTCATTGGTGTCATCAAAAAAGAGGGCGAGAGCATTCTAGGCAATAACTTTGATGAAGCAACCATTGTGCCTTACAATTACTTCCGAAAATACTTCAACATCAACAGCAAACGCTTGACTCAAATCATTTCGGCTAGGGCAAAAGATGGTGTGAGTTTAGATGAAATGCGGGAAGAAATACGGGGCGTCATGCGTGGGCAAAGATACCTCAAACCCAAGCAAGAAGACAATTTTGAAATCAATCACTTGAGCCTTTTGACTGGTATGATTGACAATGTGTTCAACATCGTTACTTTGGCTGGTTTTCTCATTGGCTTTTTTGCTATTTTGGTGGGTGGTTTTGGCATTGCCAACATTATGTTTGTATCGGTCAAGGAACGCACTCGCTTTATTGGCATCAAAAAGTCCTTGGGTGCCAAGCGCATTTATATCCTATTGGAGTTCTTGACTGAGTCCATTATTTTGACCATTTTGGGTGGTTTGTTTGGTTTGGGCGTGGTGTATCTTCTCCTCTTTTTGGGCAATCGTTTCATCGACTCTTTTGAGTTGTTTATGAGCTATGAAAATGCGTTTTGGGGCATTCTGATTTCAGTGGTCATTGGTGTCATTGCGGGCTTTATTCCTGCTTTTGTGGCGTCTCGTTTGGACCCTGTTGAGGCGATGCGGTCGTGAATGTTTTTGGTCGATGGTCGGTGGGAAATGATGGCAGCTTTGTTGGCTTTCTTATCTTCGTTTAAGCTTTGGAGTTTTTGTTTTGCCCAGAGTCTTTTTGCCAATGCATTGTCTGTTCCTTTCTCAATCTTAACTTTAATGCGCTCTGTGACTTCTCCTTGATAACCAAACAACAGAAGTGTTTTTTTCAAATCTACCTGACAGCGCAAACTGTGCCCCTACATTCATTTTTTTATTGGGGTATACTGCTTCAATGTTTGCATTTAATGATTTTTGGATGAGGAGCAAAGGCTTGGGTGCTTTGTCGCTACTTATTTGCCTGCTATCCGCTGCTACTCCTCGTATTGGGCGAATG
>JAHDIA010000814.1 GCA_020631035.1 Chitinophagales bacterium
TGCCAAAGGTGTGGAACAGGAAGAAGTTGAAGATTGGTGCGAGGAGATTTTGATAGATTTGTATGGAGAAGAGGTGCTTGATAGGTGGCGATATTGAAGCGAAACAACGAAGGAGAAAACAATATAACCTACGCCTGATTGCAATGGATACCCCACAGTCCCGATTTTTTCGGGACGAGGAGTAGCAATGGAAAGCAGGGACTCACTTTGCAAACGAAGCCAAAAACATTCCGTTCCAATCAAAAAAATCATTCAATTAAGGCAACAAACAACTACAGTATTAAGTACCTACAATTATGACCAACAAGCTGATTTTTTCGACCCAATCGTACCAATACTTGCAAGAGCGTTTGCTGGATTTTCCCAATTTGGAGGCGGGGCAACTTGTCCGTAAGACCTTTCCTGATGGGGAACATTATTACCGCATTGAGGGTAAGTTGGACGATAGAGATGTGCTGTTGCTAGGCGGAACAGTTTCGGATCAAGATACGATGGAATTGTTGGACATTGCCAATGGTTTGATTGCTGAAGGCATACGTTCGCTCAGTTTGGTGATTCCTTATTTTGGTTATTCGACTATGGAACGTGCCGTTAAGCCAGGTGAAGTGGTGATGGCAAAAGTACGTGCCAAAATGTTGTCTGCTATCCCTGCGGCTCCCAATGGTAATAAAGTTTTTTTGTTTGATTTGCATTCGGAAGGTATTCCCTATTACTTTGGAGAACACATTTTCCCTATTCATGTTTATTGTAAATCTTTGGTCAAAAGTGCTTGTGAATCGTTTAAAGGAGAAGATTTTGTATTGGCAAGTACCGATATGGGTCGGGCAAAATGGGTCGAATCTTTGGCAAATGATTTGGGGGTACAAGCTGGGTTTATTTTTAAAAAGCGATTGTCGGGTGATCAGGTGGCGGTGATGGAAACCAATGCTGAGGTAGAAGGAAAGAAAGTAATCATTTATGACGATATGATTCGGACGGGCGGTTCTTTGCTCAAGGCAGCACAAGCTTATTCGAATGCAGGAGCTTTGGAGATTTCCTTTGTGTGTACACATGGATTGTTTTCCAACAATGCCTTGCAACGCATACAAGATTCGGGCTTGATTCAGCAAATTTTTGTATCGAATACACATCCCAATGTATTAGAATTGGAAAGTGATTATGTAAAGGTCCAATCGGTTGCGCCTCTAATGTATGAGGCTTTAAAAATGTATGCTTGATGCTTTGCACACTGAAAAAAACCAAATAAAAACCCCATCCACTAAAGTGAATGGGGTTTATTTTTAGAAGAATAAATTTTATTTATTCAGTCAACTCTGCTAATCTTATTACTTGTTGATAAGTAATTTTTGAACGTGGTTCAAACCTTGGTTGTTGCTAATTGTAACAAAGTAAACACCATTGTTCAAATGGCTAACATTAACTTCTTGGTAGATGTTTTCAGCATCAGTAGCTTGGAAAACAACTCTTCCAGAAATGTCTACAATGTTGATCGTTACTTCTGATGTAGCATCATTTGGATACTCTAAGATTACTTTATCAACAGCAGGATTTGGATAAATCGCCACTTTACCATTTTGAGTCAATCTGCCACCTGGTGCAGCTACAAAAGTGTCAATACCTGAGAAGTCAGAGCAATCTGCTGCTACACGCCACTCATAAGTAGCATTTCTTGACAAACCAGTTGCATTGATTGAAGTAGATGTAGTTGTACCAGAACTCCAAGTACCGCCTTGTTGTCTCAACTCAACAGTATATTGGCTTGCACCGCTAGAAGCATTCCAGCTAAGAGTTGCTTTTTTACCTCCTGAATATGGAGATGCAGCAAGACCAGTTGGAGCATCACAATTACCGCCAGTTGGAGCACAAGGATCACAGCTACCACCGCAGTCAACCCCAGTTTCGTTTCCATTTTGTACGCCATCATTACAAGTAGCCGCTACTTCACAAGGATCACAGCTACCACCACAATCAACGCCTGTTTCATCTCCATTTTGTTGCCCATCAGAGCAAGTAGGGGTTGGGTCAGGGTCTCCACCGCCACCGCCATTGCCGCAGCCATTAGAAGACAACAAACTAGCCTTTGAACCACCTGCTTCAAACAAAGCACGCATTCTTGACTTTTGACCTTCCGTAAATAGGTTCATACAAACATCATCTGAATAGTCCATATAATTTTGAACCATATCAGTAGTACCACAAGAAACGTGACCAGTAGCACAACCGTAATTGGCACCATCAGATGTAGGTGTGTCGCTTACGAAATCATCTACACTACAACCACCATCACCCCAAATGTGGCGAAGGTTCAACCAGTGTC
>JAHDIA010000060.1 GCA_020631035.1 Chitinophagales bacterium
AAAGCAACAAGCAGAACAAAACAGTCTGATAGTCAATATTTGTATCACATATTTTTTTGCGTTTATAAGTGTTGCTGTTACAACATACTATTTATATAAACTATCAAGTACATAGAATGAATCATAAAAAAATACATTTCTATTGGTGGATACCAATCCTGTTACTGGTAATTTCTTGCTTCAATTCCAAACAACAAAGCCAATTCCGAGCTGCTTCCGATGGTTTCCTGGGAGATTATTCACTTGACTTATACAAAAATGATACTTACTACTTGGTTTTACCTGCCCTTCGTCAAAGAGGAAAATTTCATGTTAAACAAGATACCATTTATTTGTTGGCAGAGGAAGACACAACAATCACTTATAAATTTCTGATAGATAAAAAGAAAAACCAAATAAGAACAGTCAATACAAAGAATGGTAATTGGATGAGTATTTACAAAAATGAACTTAGGGAAAGAAAGTGAATCTCAGTGTAGGATGAGCGGGAGGATGAAATATACGACGCAGCCTAAAACATGCGTTGGCTAACCGGATCAAACGTAGCCATAAACCAATGACATTGCCCAATAAAAGTCCAATAATTTTTGTGTATGAGTGCCGAAACTTGAGTAAGATTATAAATCAAACCATCGGGACAATCGACTGAAAGAAAAAGCGGTATTGTGTCAAGTGAAGCGCAGAATCCGAACTCACATCTACCCACTTTTTATAACGGTAAAACCACTTCCACTGCAAACTATTCCACCAACCCTTTTTCATATAAGCATCCACAAAAGGGTGTACCGTCAAACGCAGTTTTTTGTAGTTCAACTCATCAAACAAATAATCAATATCACTCTCAATTTCGTCAAGCAAGAGTAGGGGAGAGTCAATCTTGCCCGTTCCACTACAAGTCGGACAAGTTTCTGTCGTTTCAATACTAATGACAGGACGCACCCGCTGACGGGTAATCTGCATCAAACCAAATTTCGTAATCGCCAAAATGGTATGTTTGGCACGATCCAAAGACATCGAATCTCGCATTTTTTGCAGCACCATTTTGCGATTCTCCGCCTTTTTCATATCAATAAAGTCGATGATGATGATGCCGCCAATATCTCGCAAGCGCAACTGCCTAGAAATTTCTTCTGCCGCTATCATATTGACAGCCAAGGCATTTTTTTCCTGATTGACCTCCGCACTTACCTTATTGCCACTGTTCACATCAATCACATTCATCGCCTCCGTATGTTCAATAATAATATAGGCGCCATTGGGCAAATTGACAGTTTTGCCAAACAACACTTTCATTTGTTTGGTAACAGAGTAGCGATCAAAAACCGTCTTTTTTCCCTTATAATGTTCTACTATTTTTTGTTTTTCTGGCGCAATTCGATACAGATAATCTTTAATCTCTGTCGCAATCGCTCCATCATTGACCACCACTTTACTAAACGAACTCGTCAACAAATCTCGCAAAATACTAAAGGACTTATTCAATTCGCTATACATCTTCATAGGTGGCTTCACCCCTTGAAGCGTGCTTCGAATGACTTCCCATTTACCAATCAAGTCATTGATGTCACGTTCCAATTCTTCTTCTTGTTGGTCTAGGGCGGCAGTCCGTACAATAACCCCAAAATTTCTAGGTTTACTCGTTTCAAAAATCGCCATCAAACGTTTCCGTTCCTTATTGTCTTTGATTTTTCGTGAAACCGATATTTGATTGCTAAATGGAACCAGTACACAATACCGACCAGGTAGAGTAATCTCACTTGTCAAACGAGGACCTTTGGTCGAAATAGGCTCTTTGGTAACCTGAACCAAAATGGGAATTCCTCTTTTCAATAACTCATTGATTTTCCCCTTTTTATCAATGTCCTCTTCCAATTCAAAATCGTCCAAAAAAGCCTTTGATGACTTATTTCCTATGGCATCCAACAAAAATTTCTGGTGTGAGAGCAACTGCGGACCCAAATCACTATAATGCAAAAAGCCCTCTTTGCGAGAGCCTATATTCACAAAAGTTGCATTGAGTCCAGGGGTAACCTTGGTAATTTTACCCAAAAAGATATCGCCAACGGATACTTTTGTATTATTTTTTTCTTGATGAAATTCGACCAATCGACCATCCTCCAAAAGAGCAAGTTCTACAAATGTTGGTTTGGCCTGTACAATAAGTTCTCTGGTCATAGAGGGGCATGGTAATTTAAGTTTCCTTCTAGGAAATCAAGCAATTATATAAGGTGATTCTTGCAATATTTAGGATTGATAGAATTAAGGAACATTGAAATAATAAGTTGGTTAGCTTATTATTTGTTCCTAAGAACGGAACGTTTGAGGCTCCGTTTGTCCCGATTTTATCGGGATCTCCGCTATCCGCTTTTACTCCTCGTCCCGATAAAATCGGGACTGTGGGGTAACCGCTACTATCGGGCGTAATTTCGCAAAGCAAATCCTTCGTCGAGGATTAAAAATTAAACAGTATACATGAAAATGCCAGCAATGCTGCTTTTGCAGCATTGCTGGATATATTTTCTATCACAAAAAGTAAAAACAAGGCAGACCTTGTTTTGCCCTATAGACAATTCAATAGAATATCCTATTTGTTCTTCTTCTTGTGTCTGTTTTTACGAAGTCTTTTCTTTCTTTTGTGCGTCGCAATTTTATGACGCTTTCTCTTTTTACCACAAGGCATACTAAATTTTTTTAATCAGTTACTAATAATATTGTTAATGTACATATCCAACTCTTTGATAAAAGCAGGATTTTGTACCAATGTTTTACATGTTTCAAAATGCTCTAAAGCCTTTGTTTTGTTCCCCAATCCCAAAAAAGATTCACCTAAATAATAATGAGCCTCGGAATTGGTGCTATCTTTTAAGACAACTTTTTCTAAGCGGGTAACCGCTTTGTCAAATTGTTTAGAAAAGACAGATAAGCGACCAAGTGTTAAGTTGGCCTCTATATGTGTAGAATCAACAGCTACAACCTCTCTAAGGGTAAACACCCCTCGCATCACCTCATTTTTGCCATCAATAAAGACTTTTGCTAATCCAACCTTAGCATCCAAATCTTCAGGAGCAATTTCTAAGCCCATTTCATAGGCGGTAACTGCTTTGTCTGCATACCAAGGATTAAGCAATGTATCTTTACTCAATCTACTAGCTATAAAATATTGTCTTCCAGCTTTTTCCCAAATTTCAGCATCATTCCCCATTTGTGCATTTTTTTCCAAATAATATGCTTGAGGACCTGGCAACCTATAATTTTCCCAAATATTGGCTATTTGAGTATGAATAGATTGTTTTTCTGATTCATTGGTAGAGGCTGACAATTTTTCGGACAGCAAATTTATAGAATCTTGAGCAGCTATTGGAAGTTTTTGGCTAAATTGATTCAAAAACTTTTCAAAATCTAACTCTTTGACTGTTTTGGTAGGAGGTGAGGAGGCTTTTTGTATGTCGGCAAGGGCTTTGTCCATAGGAGTACGAGTCTTGCCAAAAATGAACAAGACAGTAAGCAATCCCATACACAACAAAGCTAAAATAAGTTGACTTCCTTTGATAACCGTATTTTTACTTAAAAAAGCAAAAGTAGTCATATAAATCTTGTATCACAAGTCCAGAAAGTATTTTATCATTACTTATGATACAAGATACAAGTGAAACGGTGATTATTCCGCCTTTTCTTTAATCGCTGAGCTATTCTTAACATCCTCTACAAAAACTTTTGCAGGCTTAAAAGCAGGGATATAATGCTCTGGAATCTCAATAGCAACATTTTTCTTAATGTTTCTACCAATTTTTTTAGCTCTTTTTTTGGTTACAAAACTTCCAAAACCTCTGATGTAAACATTTTCTCCCTTGACTAAGGCTTCTTTTACTTCAGTAAAAAAGGCCTCTAAAGAAACTAAAACATCCACTTTTTCTACACCTGTTTTTTTGGTGATTTCTGCTATTAAGTCTGCTTTTCTCATGGTGGCTATTTATTTATGTTTAATTGTTTGATAATTATAGGCTTATAATTGTTATTGCTTTATATGAAGAAGTATGCAAATTTCACATTTTTTTTTAAACACCAAAAAAATTATGAAAGTTTTCTCCTTCTATTTGATTGATAATCAAATATTTTTATCTTTTTTTTATAAAAAAAATAGTTATATTAGATCTTGGTTTAATGTGTTTGGTGGTCTAGGAAAAAAAACTCAATTCTTTTTAAGAGAAAATAGTCACCTAAACCTAAAAAAATGTCTCAAAGTTGGAATCTAAAGCAAATGAAGTTTGTTAAGTGTAAAAACAACAATTGTAACTTACAACTTACAATAGTTTTCCCCCAATTTCATTAAATCAACTCTATCCACATTTTGAAAGCTATAATTTGCTTTCAACTTTATAAACTGTTATTAAACAGTTAAATAAGAATGTGGTCTTATGTATGCTACGTAAAAAAAACATACTTGTTTTTTTTATGAAAAAAAAAGCGGAGAATAAAACTAAAGCAGCCTGTTTTACGAATAATAAATGTAGTAGTGTTTGTCAGTCAAAGTTATGGGAAGAAAATTATTCATATTATTGGTAGTTTTAATTGGAAGTGGTCTACTCGCAAAAGGACAATGTTCCAGTTCGCCTAATGTACTCATTCCTGAAGACAGTATCGATTATGCAGGTATTTCTGATGTAATCCCCAATACTGGTTCCGATGGGACATTGGGAGCGGAAACCATACTGGAAGAAGTATGTGTACTCATCACCCACCAAAGAATTCACGATTTAGTCATTTATCTGACATCTCCCTTTGGAACAGAGATAATGATCTTTGATGGATCTCAAATTACTGATTACGAGGCGGCTGTGGGAGATGATTTGGGCAATACTTATGTTGGCAAAAAAGTGTGCTTTACAATGGATGCTGACAAAGGTAATGAGGATTTATATGGTTCGGCAATTGGAAATTGGCTGCCACTCAATTCCTTTGATGCTTTTAATGGAGAAAACCCCAATGGAAATTGGACCTTAACAGTAGTAGACTTTGGAGGAATGTATCCTCAATGGAATAGCAATCCTTTTGCCGATGGACAACGAACACTTGATTCTTGGAGCATTGGTTTTTCCAATGGAGATTGTGAAAGTTTGATTGGTTTACCCGATTTTCCTGAAAATGTTCCTGATTCTGTAGGTTTTACAGGCTTGCAAAGTGAATATTGTTTAACAGATGTCTCTGATTCTCTGTTCGGTTATCCAGAGCCATTTTTTGATACTGCCTCTGTAGTAGTGGTAGGACAAGGGCTTGATTTAGTAGAACTCACCGATACCCAATCAACCATTAATATTAACTCTTTTGAGCCTGATGATATTTTAACGGACCCAAGCCACATTACTGTAAGTATTGATATATACCACGAATGGATTGGTGATTTAGCCTTTTACCTTACTGCTCCTTGTGGAGAAACCATTACGCTTATCAATCGTCCAGGGCATCCACAGTCTCCTGTGGGAGCAGGAGCATATGTTGATGGACTCTATTCATTCTCAGATACAGCAAGTATGGCATTTCCTGAAATTTCAAGTATCAATGATACTGTGCCAGAGGGTGTTTATTTACCTGAAGGAGATTTTGCAGATTTGCTGGGATGTCAACTTCAAGGTGATTGGACCTTGAGTGTATTTGATTTTTATGAAGATAGCTTGGTGAATGAAACCTTGTTTGGTTGGGAAATCATCCTACAACAAAATTACAATGAAGAAGTATCCTATTCAGTGTTTTCAGGACCTGGTGTGGTAGACCACGGTGATTCACTGGCTACTGCTACTTTTTATCCTGATTCTGCTGGTGTAGGGACACACGAAATAATATATAGTTATCTGCACTTTACAGGTGAAGAATATACAGATACACAATTGGTTGTTGTATACTCAATCCCGTTATTGGTAGCACCTGATACATTAGATATGTGCAGTACAGCAGATACAGTTGATTTGCAAAGCGTCAACCCCACTGACCAAAATGGACTTTCAGGTACATATACCTGGTATTATGACAATTCTTTGTCTATGCCAATTGTGCCACCAATAGTATATGAGTCTGGAACCTACTATGTGCTGTTTGAAGGAGATGGGGGAGCTTGCTCAGATACCAGTTGGGTAGTGTTCAATTACAAAAAAGATTATGTGGCGAGTGCTACAGGAGGGGGGAGTTATTGTGTAGGAGACAGTATTGTTTTAGAAGCCAGTGTTGATTCCTTATTACCAACTTCTGTAGTAGATTATCATTGGACAGGTCCCAATGCATATAGCTCAACTGAAAGTATGCCTGTCTTGATTGCAGAAGAAGACTTAACAGGAACCTATGCTTTGACAGTATATGTAGATGGATGTATACAAGACTCTACATTTGTTGAAGTTGAAGTCTTTACCAAACCCACTGTAGAGATTATTGGTGATACCTTGGTTTGTGCATCTAACCCCTATGCTATGTATAGTGTAGACAGTCTTTATTTAGATAGTACCTATGTTAATTATCATTGGAATTTTGTTAATGGAGTTGCCTATATGGGGGGAGACAATCTTGAAAACTTCATAGGAATGAAGTGGGGGAATGATGGATACATATGGCTCGAAGTGGAAGATGAAAATGGTTGTATAGGTACTTCCGATACCATTTATGTAGACTATGTTGCATTGCCTGAACCAGATTTTGGCAACATTACTGTCATTGTTTGTGAAGGAAATGATACAGTTACCTATCAGTTGGAACAAGCTTACTATGAGCATGAATGGCTAGTAGAGAATGGAGATACAATAGCAGGTGGAGGTCCCAACGACGATTTTATCACCATTGCTTGGGATAATCCTGATTCTTCAGCCTCTTTTACACTCATTGCTTTTAATGATTTAGGATGTTCTGACACAACTCAAACAACTGCTTATATATATACCAATCCAGAACCAGTATTGGAGGCTTTTGAAGATACTGTCTGCTTTGAATCTGTTGTAACCTATAGTTTAACAGAAGAATATCAGAGCTATCAATGGGACATCAAAGGCGGAACAGTATTGAGCGGAGGAGAATTATTTGATGATTCTATAACTGTTTATTGGGATACACTTGGATTGGGACAAATTGAGGTGTTTTTGCAAACCAATAGTGGATTGTGTAATCGGAGCCTTACCCAAGAAATATGGGTACAAGAAGGGCCTAGTATCGAATTTGAAATAGCGACTGATACCACTTGCTTCAATACAAGCAATGTGTTTTACCAAGTGAACGGGGTATTTGAGAACTACGATTGGGAAGTCATTGGTGGAACAATTACTGAGGGAGGAGACGGAACAGATTCTATTTATGTACATTGGAATGATATTGCTGACTCAACAGCTCAAGTACTTTTGACAGTCATTGATGCTTTTGCTTGTGAAACCACAGATTCTTTGCCTGTATATATATATACAGACAATAATCCTAGTTTTAGTACAAGTGAAACCATTGTTTGTCAATATGACACCATATTATATGAGTTAAACAATCTTTTTGATACATACAATTGGGAAGTTACTGGAGGAATCGTCTTGGAAGATGCTGATAGTCTAGATGAAGTGATACAAATTGTTTGGACAGATACCATTGGAACCAATATCAATGTGTTTATGCAAGATGAGAATGCTTGTCAGGATTCAATTCAGTTAGCAGTACAAGTCAATGCACTACCCAATATAGAGTTTGACAATCCTATTTTAAATATCTGCCCTATGCTTACTGCTACAGCATATGAACTAAACGAAGTTTTTGCAGAACATTATTTTGATGTGTCAGGAGGAACAATTGTCTCTCCACAAAACTCTGCTTCTAATGTAGTTGAAATTATTTGGAACAATGTTGATTCAGGCTATGTATATGTGGAAGTTGTAACAGCCGATGCATGTACGGCTTTAGATACATTGATTGTTGACATTCAAGAATCAACTCCTATTGCTTTTATTGATTCAACATCAGTGGTTTGTTCTGAAGCAGAAAATGTCTTGTATACTTTACCTGATCTATCAGGCACTTATACTTGGACAGTCGAAAATGCACAAGCAAGCACCGATACACTCAATGGCAATGGTGTTTTGGTAGATTGGAACGATGCCAATGGTGTAGATACCTATATATATGCTGTCTTGACAGATAATTTGGGTTGTTTGCAATTCTCAGATACCATTGATGTAACCATCAACCCTTTGCCCAATCCTGACTTTATGATTTATGCTGATACTGTTTGTGCAGGTGAGCAGGATGTATTGTATCAGTTAGATACAAGCATCATCTATGTTTCTTATGATTGGATTATTGATGGTGGACAGCCACAGTCGGGTGGAGGTAAAACAGATGATTATGTGATTGTGAATTGGGGAGGAATGGACGAAGGACAAGTAGAAGTTACTGTAGAGGACGAAAATGGATGTACACAAATAGAAATTTACGAGGTAGCTATATTGGATACTCTTTCTCCTAAATTGGTTGAACCCGAAGTGAGTTTGTGTGCAGAGGAAATTGTATTGTACACCTTGACAGAGGAATACGACAACTATGTTTGGAATATCATAGGAGGCGACACACTAGATGTAACAGGACAAAGTGTTTTGATTGATTGGGGAGCTGACAAAAGTGGTACCATTCAACTGACTGTCACCAATGACAATGGATGTGAATCGGTATTGATTAAAGATGTCACGCTTAACTCTTTGCCAGTTTCTATGTTTGCAAGTGCTCCAACAGAGGTTTGTACTTTGAATGATACAGTGCTATATCAATTAAAAGATACTTTTGTATTCCATCAATGGGAGCTTATTAATGGAACAGCTGTAGATGGAGGAGATACATTGGACAACTTTGTAGCAGTCAATTGGTCTTTGACTGATACAGTAGGTGCTGTTGTATTGTTTGTTGAAGATGTCAATGGATGTAGTGTTACAGATACCATAGAAGTCAGTATTAATCCTTTACCAACTTTGAGTTTTGAGGATGTGCCTACTTATTTCTGTGAAGGTGTTCCACAAACAACATATCAGTTAGAACAAGGATATACCACAATGCAATGGATAGTCGAAGGGGGAATGCCTGCACTTGGTGGAGGGGTAACCGACGATTACATTACTGTTAGTTGGGATACAACTGCATCAGAATATAGTCTACAAGTCATTGCTACCAATGAAGCAGGCTGTGTAGATTCCATAGAGGTCAACATTCAAAATGTTTTACCAATACAAGTCAATTTAATTGACTCTTTGCTTATTTGTCCTGGCGAAAGCGTACAGTTGTTGGCATCAGGAGCATCTTATTATGAATGGGACAATGCTGGTACTTTGGACAATCCCACTTTGGCTAGCCCTACAGCAACACCTCTAGAGAGTACATTGTATACCCTCATCGCCAGCGATGGCATTGCCTGCTCTGATACAGCCAGTGTATATGTAGAGGTCTTGCCAAAACTAAGTATAGAAGTAGAACAAAATCTTAGCTTATGTCAAGGAGAAGAAATTGCGTTATCAGGAATACAAGCAAACAATTATACAAGTATATATTGGGCTGTAAACTCTGAGGAGGGAAGCATTGATGATCAATTTTCATTGAACCCTCTATTTACGCCTAGCGAAGATTTTGTGGGTACAGCTTATCTCGAAGTAGTAGCCGAAAACAGTTGTGGCATTGTAAGAGATAGTGTTGAAGTGGTTGTAGAGTCAACAGGTTTGGCAATAGAATTGGCACAATCGGTATACGAAATCTGTGAAGGCGAAGCCATTATGTTGGATGCAAGCAGCAATATGAATTCGGCACAAATTCAATGGTTTGGGGGAAGTAATTTGTTTGATAACCCCAATAATTTACAAACATTGTATGAAAGCAAAGAAGGCGAAACAGGTTGGTTTCAGTTAGAATTGGAGGCAAACACCTCTTGCGAAAACACAACACAGATAGTCGATGTATATGTCAAACCCACTATTTATTTAAATGCTGGTTTGGATCAGTTTATAGACTATGGAGAAGATGCAATGCTAGAAGTAATTGGTGATCCAGATGAACAATATCAATGGTCTCCACCTTATGGCTTGAGTTGCGACGATTGTCCCAACCCAATAGCTCACCCTTCTGAAACCATCACTTATACAGTGAGCAGTTTGAGCAAATGTATAGAGCCAACAGAGGTGACAGTCAATGTGAGAAATGAAAAAGGAGCCATTTTACCCAATGCTTTTTCACCTAATGGAGATGGTATGAACGATTTATTTACGCCTTTGGGGCGTGAATTTGAGCTTATTCAGTTCGTTGTATTCAACAGATATGGCCAAAAAGTGTTTGTAACCGACAATTTAGGTGATGGATGGGACGGGAATTTTAATGGAGTGCCCCAACCTTCGGGAGTTTATACGTATATTTGCGAATATTTGGTGCCCTCTGAAAATGGGCGGGAAAAATTGACGAAGGGTAATGTAACCCTAATCCGATAAAACTGAGGTGTAAAACCCAACAAAGAAAGAAAATACTTACATAGCGTTTTTTATTGGTGATTAGTGAAATTATAATGAATGTACACCAATTTAAAAAGCTAGGCGTATGGGGAAGGATAAAACCTGATGTGCTGACAAAGTATACAGAGTTAACCAGACAAAGTTCAGTATAATGTCCTGAGCGTTGCCCCATAAAAATTGCCAAAGAACAAAGATAAATAGTACTACTGCCTCCAACTTATTGTGATTTATAACATTTTCTTCCCTTACCAAATTGGTTTGCTCAGTAGGGCAAATCCTTACTAATTATGGAGAAACTGAACAGCAACCAAGGACTATTTTTTAATCAAAAAAATGTGGAGTACGAATTAGATGTATGCAATTGTTGATATTGAATCTACAGGCGGTGGATTTAAAGGCGAAAAAATAATTGATGTGGCAATCTTTGTCTTTGATGGTGCAAAGATTGTCAATTCTTATACTTCTTTGGTCAATCCAGGAATACGCATCCCTTCTTTTATTTCAAAACTGACGGGCATTAAAGATAAAATGGTCAAAAATGCTCCTTACTTTGGCGATATAGCAGAAAATATACTGGAAATAACAAAGGACTGTACCTTTGTCGCCCACAATGTGCAATACGATTATGGCATATTAAAAAATGAATTTAGAAGATTAGGACATCCTTTTAATCGAAACAAAGTCTGTACTGTTGAACTAGCAAGAGCCATTCTGCCTGAAAAAGCTTCGTATAGTTTGGGTAATTTATGTAAGGAACTTGGTATTGAAATTACCGACAGACATCGAGCCAAGGGAGATGCCAGAGCAACAGTTGAGTTGTTGAAATACTTGATGAATGTTGACCAAGAAAATATGGTTTACACCTATGTTCACAACCCTTATGTGCTCAATGAATTTGCTCCCAATTTGGAACAAAATGATATTGTTAGCCTACCCGAAGAAACAGGTGTTTACTATTTGTACAACGAAAAAGACGAAGTCATTTATTTAGGTAAAAGCAATTTTATCAAAGATAGAGTATTGCAACAATTGGGCAATATTCCGATCAATAAGGACAAACGTAGAATGTATGAGTCGGTACACAACATCGCTTATGAATTGACAGGAAGCGAACTTTTGGCTTGTTTATTAGAGTCTTACCAACTCAAAAATCTTAGTCCCAAGTTCAACAAAAGACAGCGACCCAAATCCAAGCCTTATGGAGTCATTAAATATGTTGATCAGAACGGCTATTACAATTTGAAAGTCAAAAAGCTCAGCAGTGAAGACGAATCTGTTGCCATTTTTTCGAGTACCCGTCAGGCAAAAATGATGGTAGACAATTGCATAGCAGCCTTTCGTTTGTGTCCCAAATTATGCGGGCGAGATGCAACCAAAAGTTCATGCATCAACTATCGTGATGGTAAGTGCGATGGTGCTTGTGTTGGAAAAGAAAAAGCTTCCTACTACAATGCTCGTTTGGAAGAAGCACTCAGTGGGCCCCAATATGATAATCCCAATTTTTTGGTCATAAGTGAGGGGCGGAACTACAGTGAGTCAAGTGTAGTAGGTATCTACAATGGTCGATTTTATGGTTATGGATTTTTTGAAAAGGAAAAATTGAAAAACGGGGCACTCAATACATTAAAAGAAAACCTACAAGAATTGCCGCCCGATCCCGATGCAGACCGCATCATTCGATCCTATCTCAACCGCAACAAATTGGATAGATTGGTCGTGCTGAATCAGGAAAGACCTCGCAATAAAAATGGTATTTATACATACCAAGTAAATAAAAATGCAGGCAGGAGAGCCAAGCAATCTAAACGAAAATAAATTTATTTTGAATAAATAGGACGGAATGTTGGGACCTTCGGACGAAGGGGACTCCCTGCTATCCGCTGCAAGTCCCGTTGGTTGGAAAATCTAACAGGTTTCAAAAACCCGTTAGATTTTAACCAACCAACGGGAGCTTTCCGCTACTATCAGGCGTAAGACCCGCAGTTCTGTCCTTCGTTGCTTTGGTTCTTATCTTGGATACTCACTAAACCTAGCAAAACGACTGACAATTTTTTCGTTTCGATTGTCCAATACGACCATATATATCCCAGGAGAAAATAAAGTAGGATCTACATCAATTCGGTTTAAACCCTCTACAGGGTCAATGGATTGACTCAAAATCATCTGACCACTCATATTGTAGACAGCCATTGCTACAGGAAGTTTTGTAGGACTATTAAAATGAATGGCCCACAAATCATTCCCTAAAGTAGCTTGTTCATTCAGAAAATTGAATCCTTCAACCATATAATCATGTGGCAAACAATCTACCTCAACCCATCCTTGGTCTGTACAGCCCACTTCATCTTCTATTTGAACAAAGAACTTATTGTCATGCTCCAACAAATCACCATCAGCAGGACCATTGACAAAGGTATATTCACCAGAACCACCTGCAACTTCAACTGATAAAATGGCTTGACCTGTTAGGTTGCCAAAAGCATCCATTTGGCAATCTACAATAGGATTGATTTGTAGGGTTTCCAAAACAGTAAAACTAGGAGCATTCTCTTTCATCAAACGACTACAAATACCAAGAGAGTTGATGGTGCTTTCCAATTCTTCTAGTGTGGTATTATATGGTGTCACCGATGACAAAAAACTCTCTCCACTCACCAAGTTGATGGGATGGGCACTATAGTTGCCAGCAGGCAAGCCATTAAAATCAATGGCAGGATCATCACTGATTTTGACAATTTGTTGTACACTATCTACACTTTGCACAACAATAAAAAAGGTTTTATAATTGTCAAAATTGGCGTCTTCACTTACAACTATGGCATCCGCCTTCCCATTCAAACAAACAGAAGTACGGCTTGGAGCTTGCACTGTTCCATAATCTGCCAAACATCCACAAACCCTGTCAAAGGCTCCCAACAAACAAGAACGGTCAGCTTCATTAATAAACGTCATTTCCATTTTAGCAACTTGTTCTTTGGTAAACATATACATGCACTCATCATAGGTGTAATCCATAAAGTTCATCACCATATCAGTGCTTTCACACGAAGTCTGTCCTGTTGGGCAACCTGATGTACTAGACTCCTGAGCGGGTGTGTCTGCTATACCGTCATCTGTTTCGCAACCATCGCTATTGCCCCATATGTGCAACAAATCCAAATAGTGTCCCATCTCGTGTACAAGGGTACGGCCCTTGTAAAAATTGTTGACACTAGAACCACCATTTTGTGTAGCCGTTCCTGTATCATCTCCAAAGTTTTTGTGTTGAACCACAATGCCATCTGTCACACTAGAATTGCCAGGAAATTGTCCATGACCCAAAACCTCTTGACCGCTGTTGTTTTCTAAAGCGGGCACCACCCATATATTGACATAATCACAAGGAGCCCATTGATCGACCCCGCCTTGATTGGTAAATTTAGGAGAGTTGGTCCCTATAAAAGTGGTGGTTTCTGTATAGACCCGATTGATCCCTGTTGTATTGCTGCCATCAGGCGCAGTGGTTGCCAGACAAAATTGTATGCCAACTCCTTCGGTAGCAGCGACACTGGCAAATTCACTGGGAATACCTGACAATTCGGGGTTCATAGCTGCAAAATCCAAATTCAAACGATCTATTTGAGACTGTACTTGCTCATCACTGATGTTATTGCCTCCAATTGAACCATCGACATTGTTGTGTAAAATGTGTACAACAACAGGTAAAATAATTGGAAAAATACTGTCAGGTAATGCTTGGCTATTTTTTAAAAGCTTGGCTTGTTGGCGTGCGAGGTATTTTGCATATTCAGCTTTATCTTTCAAATGTTCTTGGCTGGCGCAATTTCGCTCTACTTGTGCATCAAGTGTATTGGATCCAAACAGAATCAGTAACGCTAAGCTGAAACATTTACAAATAGAGGAGATATATGATTTATGATAAGTGTATTTCTTCAATCTCATTGTTCTAGTGTTAAACGTAGTTAGTTGTTTTCGTTTATTATAACAAAAACCTTTCCATCCTAGTATACGCACTTCATACATATAGGA
>JAHDIA010000061.1:0-8232 GCA_020631035.1 Chitinophagales bacterium
GCAGTATAGGACGAAAAGATGCACACAAAATGTATAGAAATTTAATTTACACAGTGTTTAATGAACCAATTTGAAATACACACTGTTTGAGGTTTGGAAAATGACGTGAGACAAGTAGCAATTTAGTTTGCTACTTGCTTTATTTATACCTGTAGGGTTTGTTTGTTGGGCGAAATAAATATTGCCAAACATTGTCGAATACGCCTGATAGTAGTGCTTACCCCGCAATGTAGGGGTAGTGCTTTATGCCTACCCCAAAATGAGGAGTAAAAACGGATAGCAGGGACACATAGGCAAACGCAGCCCTCAACGTTCCGTCCTAATCAAAAAAAATGCCGAACCCCTAAAGGATTCGGCATATATCATGTAAAGACTTAAATCAGTGTAAAGGTCTAAATTAGTATTACAGAACTGTGAACTTTTTCATATCGGAAAGTCGCTCATTGCTTATTTCTAAGAAATAACTTCCTTGTGGAATGTCTAGCAATTCAATGCTCAAATTATTGAGGCCTTTTTGTGCTTGGACATTGTTTTGTAAAATTAATTTTCCTTGTAGGTCATAAATTGTATAAGTAACTGCTTCATCATTGACACCCATAAATTCAACATTGATTTGGTTGATAGCGGGATTGGGATACAATTTGTCAATTTTGACACTTGGTGCATCAACACCACTTTCATCCATTTCATTTATGGCAATAATGTTTGCTCCATCTTTGTTGGCATTGTCTACAATATTGATGGTGTAATCTTCAACTTCTCCATAATAGAAGTGCCCACAAGAGAAAGGATATGGATTGCAACCACCATCCATTATAATGCGCATACGAGTAGGACCCGTCAAGGCATTTGTTGGTACTGTAAAGTATCCACTTTCGTCATAATAACCTGCATCTTGGTAAGCCAATTCACCTGGGTCGTCAAAATCACCATCATGATTGTAATCTATCCAAACATACCAATGTTCGTAATAGGCCTGATAACTATAGGCAGCCCGCAAATAAATGTAATTGGATTGTCCCCTAACTACATCGCCAGAAATATAAGTGAAATCTGAGTAATTACTTGCGCCACTCCAATTGTCAATGCCGCCAACATATACCCGTTTAATCCATTCATACCCACTACAACTAGCATAAGCTTCACAGTATTCGATAGGACACTCTTCAACTGTTACATCAAAACTGCAAGTTTGTACATTGCCACATTCGTCAGTATATTCATAAGAAACAGTTGTCGTTCCTTCAGGGAAAGCGCAACCATTGCCAGGACCTTCTGTTTGAGTCATTTCAACAGGGCTAGGACCGCAGGGAATTTCCATTACATATTCGTAGTAATTGCAGTTATGGCGATCCATCCATTTTCCAGAAACCTTTTTAAGGGCTACATAATTTTCATATCCACCATAATTGTTTGGTTGGTCATATTGCCAATTGGTATAGCCTAGTGGGTCGCCATTGACCCATTCAAAATTACCCTCACTTGCTTGATCGGTCAATCCAATCCAAGCAGCGGAAGCCATAATAGCATTTTGTACAAATTGATTCTCCCCAGCATCATTGATGACCACCAAGTAGCCACCTGCTGCCTGTGCTGCTGCATTCGCCTGATTCCATTGGTACGAACTACCATTGGAGCAGTAATAACGATGCCCATTGTATTCGCCTATGTAGATATGATTGGGAATGTGCGGGTCGTCAGGACAAGTGTTTTCGTCACAGCTCGACAAAACCGTTGGTGTTTCCCAGTGAACGATTGTTCCATTTGGATCGTCACAAGGAACCACTATGTCATCAGGGCAAGTGACAGTTTGCTCACTAGAGCCTTCGATGTTTTGGGTATGAACACTGGTGTTGCCACAAGCGTCCGTTGCAGTCCAAGTACGAACAATGGTAAAAGTAAATTCACCACATTCATCTAAGATCATTTCGTCAAATGTGATATTAGGAGTGCCACAATCATCTGTTACATTTATTTGTGGTGGTGGTGGCACATTGTTATCACAAGTCAAACTGACATCTGTTGGTGGATCAACAAAAACGGGTGGGCTAGTGTCTGCTGTATAGGTATATACTTGCTCACAGCTAGCGTCATTTCCACAATTGTCCGTAACAGTATAAGTGTAAGTTAGTGTAGAAACACAACCGTCAGTGGTGGTATTTTCTGCTACAGTTACACTGGCAATTCCACAATCATCCGAAGCCACTACTGCATCAACATCAGCGGCAGGGATTTGTGGGTTACAACCCAAATCGCCACCTGTTGGGCAAGCTGTGATGACAGGAGCAGTTTCATCTGGAATAGAAGTAAATGTTTGTGTACAACTAGTACTCTCATTGTCATCAGTAATGGTATAGGTTCTAGTAATAATCAATGGATCATTGGCACAGCCACTACCACCATTGCTACTATCAGAGGCGGAAATAATATACGAACCACAAAAATCATTGACAACAATCAAAGATGCGTCTGGAGCGGGAGGGGTACCTGCACACAACAAATTACCACCATTTGGGTCAGGACAAGTGACATCCAAGCTACAACAAACAGGAGCAACACCAGCAAAATTTAGTTGTTCCAAACAAGGATCATTGGAATTAGAAAGGCTAATACCATTAATGTTGACATCATAATCCACACCCTGTGGATAAGTAACACATACTTCTTGGAAAAATGGACCATCAGGATACAAACCAAGTGTGAAATCACCAGGAACATTGCTTGCAGCTCCCGTATTGTCGGCTACTGTAAATACACCATTGGCACCTTCAATGTTAAAACACACATCATAAGTACCATCTGCATTACAAGTAGTGCCAGTTCCATTTTCTTGTAGTTGGATAAAACACGCAGCATCACCACAGCCATTTCTAAATTTGAAATTGATGCTTAGGTTTTCTGTACAGTCGGCACCTGTATTCCACACAGCCATATAATAATTGGTAGGTTGGGCAAAAGAGGGGGTAGTAATGGTAGACCAAGTATTGCTAAACTCGCTACCACACTCTTGTAATTCTAAACTACTACAGTTCCCGCCATTTCCGTCTGCTGTGGGAGCTGTAGTGGCATACAATGCCCAATCGTATTCTTGTGAACCACCAACCAACTGAAACTGCCAAGTACCAGCAAAAGGTCGAACATCAAATTGCAACCACATAATGTCGCATCCAGGAGCAGGAGCCGAAACATTGGGATCGTTAGAGCTATTGGGATCAAAGCAGCTAATACCACTTAAATCAATTTCAAATCCATTGGTCGGGTCGTAAGTACAGCTTTCGTTACAGGTCAAATTAGCATCTACACCTGGATCAATACAGCTAGAGACATTGGATTGAGTATCGGCGGCATTGCCACATCGAATGATGCCTTGGGGTTCGGGAATATTACCACTATCGGTAATGGTTCCATCGGCATTCCAGTGGCCACCTTCTTCCCATCTGGAAGCACATTCGCAGGGGGTATCACTTTG
The DNA here is from genome assembly GCA_020631035.1 of Chitinophagales bacterium. Classification (GTDB taxonomy): domain Bacteria; phylum Bacteroidota; class Bacteroidia; order Chitinophagales; family UBA2359; genus JAHDGP01. The sequence goes on from JAHDIA010000061.1 coordinate 3,470, forward strand.
TGCAAATGCATTAGTGCTAAATGCAATCGTTAGGATGAGGGCAAAGCTTACCTGCCAACATCGGAGGAGATAATTGTGAGACATAATTGTATTTTAATTAGTATAATATATCTGGGCACAGCGATGCCATTAACTCATCTAGTGTTGAACATCTAATGTGCATATAAAGCCTATTGACATGTCTTTGTAATTTTTACATAGACATGGATGTGAAGGGAGGTTGAGAATGGTAAATAAAACCTTTGTCTAATACTTGAGTTCTCTGTGTGTTATATGATCCTTTTCTTTAAATTAAATTCATTCCATATGTGTTAGTTGCTGGTAAATATAAGGTAAATAAATTTGAAAAACAAATGATAACTATATTTTTAATTTGTTTGAGCTTTGGATTTTAATTTTTAAAGTATTTTTTTTAGTTTGAGAATTATCGAAATACCATGCCTTTTAAATTGCATAGTATATATGGATATATGATATTTTAAAGGAAATGTATATAGGAAATATATATTTATTTTTCTATGAAAGATATTGTTTTTTTATTCCTTTAGGCTAGCAGGTGAGTCGCAAAATGAATATTATAAAACATTGAATTTACATAAAGACTTTAAATTTATGTTTGCTTCTAGAATTGTAATAATTGCATTCCTTTTTTATATTTTTTTTTGCAAGGTCACTCCCTTTATACTGAGTATGCTCTGGTTAGCCAACGCATATTTTTTGCTTCGTACAAGCGAGCATCCACCCGCTCATCCGACGCTTCTAAATCATCTTTTTTTTCCATTCAACTTTCAAAACTTTTGCTTTGATCTTATGCTCCTCAAAAAAGTTGATCCAAAACAATTGTTGTTCTGATAACATATCAGTAGGAGACTTTACTTCTATGAAATAATAGGCTCTTTTTTTCCAAACAAATAAATCTGGAAATCCTTTGAGATTGTCTCGGACATTCTCGCAAATTTTTTGCAAAACCAATTTGATTTTGGCAGCTTTTAATTTGGCATACATTGCCCGAATCACTTCCAGAAAGTCATAGCTCCAAGCTACTAGGTGATTGCTGACACCCCACTTTTGTTCATACACTCGAATGAGGTGCGCATCAAATTTTTTCTTGTCATCCAAAAGTAGCAAACAGGCTTCTATTTTATCTTGACGATTTTTATAAAAATCTTTAGAATAAAAATCCGAAGGCAAATATTGTAGGGGATGATGAATTGCCTTGGCTTCGGTATCATACAACAAATCCCAAAAAACTACCCCAAACATACTTCGCCAAATACTGTTTTCGCCGTGAATGCCACTATAGCCTTTTTTGAAGTAGTGTTGCAAGACACCATTTTCTACCTCATACTTCCAATCAATAGGCAAAACCAAAGAATCTGCCTCCTTGAGTTTGGTTCGAGTAGACAACAAAGCCTTTTTTGTACTCAAACGCCTAATAAAATCTTTGGCAAATATTTCCTCCTTAACATTTTGTGGTGCCTCCAACATCTGTTGGCATACTACAATGGCTTGTTCCTTGTCTTTTAGTTTGTGGTGAATACGTGCTTGCCTTTCTCTCGAAGGTGGTTTGATACTTCCCTCAAAAGCAGCCAATGCCCATTCCAGTTTTTTTTGCTGCTCAAAGTACCGACCAGTCTTGACCAAAAGCTTGTCTATTTTCAATTGTGCCTTGTCACACCAAATTTTATCTGCATCATACCACTCAACAAACCAATCGTGAAAAGCTGCTACATCATCTGCTTCTTTGAGTGCATACCATTCCTGATGAATGAGCGACAAAAACAAACACTCATCTATTTCCTGGCGATTGTCAAAGATGGGTGTAAATTGGTCTTCATCAATTTCTTCAAAGTGTCGGTGTCCTACATCTCGTACCACAAAGTCAGTTGTACTACCATGTAAATTGCCAAAAAACAAATAACGAATCAGTCTTTCCGCTTCTAAATGTCCTTGAACAATGACTTGTTCTTGTGCCACAAAATACTGTCGAAGTTCCCCAAACGAAATGGTGGATTCAATGACAGTCAATAAATCCCCTTTGCGGATGCTTTTGGATATTTTTTCTTCAGTGGCATTGAGTGTCTGAAAAGCCTTGTACAAATTTGACTTGGTATAGGTGTTGAGCCAATCGTGGAGGTAGCTTTCGTGCGTTTGATTGATTGATTCTATCAAGCCAGTTTCTAGTAACTCAATTATACATTGGTTTGTGTCTTCTATTTCATCATATTGTAGTTGAGAAGGGCGAAAGAAGCGATTGCGCCGCCCAGCAATCCGCAAGTACAGACAAAAACTGTCTTCATGTACAGAATGTAGGGTATCGATGAATTGCCGTTCATTGTCTTGTAAAATTTCTTGGTAATGCCGTTCAATATAGCGCAATATGTATTGGTAATATTCCAGATAATATTTGGGAGGCAATATGATAGGCGATTCAGGCATAAACCAAAATTACCAAAAAATAATATAACCCATACCATGTAGAGACGCACGGCCGTGCGTCTAAACATCCCACAATGGCAACACAATGTCATCCCACAATGGCAACACAATGCCATCCCACAATGAAGAACAAAATTCCCTATATCTAACAAAAATGGATTTCCAAATTATCCCAAATCTAGAAGCGTGGCGCATGGTGAAGGATGAACGTATAGGACAGACAAAACATAAAAAGTTAACCAGAGTGAACCTTCTTGTAGCCAAAGCTGGTGGACATAGAAATAAAAAATCTTTAAAAAGGAAATATGATATTTAAGTTTTTAGTTAAATTCTTTATTTATGGGTTTTTTATTTAATTTTTTGGTGAAAATATTTATTTGTGTGGATTTGTCTTTAAGTTTTTGATTGAATTTTTTACTTTTGAGTTGGCTTATTTAAGATTAATAAAAGATTGATGATTATGAAGCATTTTAAATCAGGTTATTATGTGAGTCAAGGTTCATATAAGAGTTTTCAGCCAAGCAATATAAATAGGCAGTGGCAGATGGATAATATGGAAATAATTAGTTTGTTGAGTCAAGCAGACAGATTGATTGGTAAGCTAGATATGTATTCAGAATATATACCCAATATTGATTTGTTTATTAGTATGCATGTATTGAAAGAAGCTACTCAATCAAGTAAAATAGAAGGAACTAAAACCAATATAGAGGAAGCATTATATGATATTGAAGATGTTGATGAGGAAAAAAGAGATGATTGGAATGAAGTCCAAAACTATATAAAGGCGTTACAGGCAGCAGTGAATAAATTAGAGGTATTACCTTTTTCATCTAGGTTGATAAAGGAAACACATAAAATATTACTAGAAGGAGTTAGGGGAAAACACAAGTTGCCTGGTGAGTTTAGGAGAAGTCAAAATTGGATTGGCGGAGCCTCTATAAAAGATGCAATATTTATTCCACCAGTACATACAACAGTTAACGATTATATGGGGGATTTAGAGAAATTTGCACACAATGAAATTGACTATTTTCCTGATTTGTTAAAAATAGCTCTTTTGCATTATCAGTTTGAGACAATTCATCCATTCTTAGATGGAAATGGTAGGGTTGGACGTTTAATGATTGCTTTATTTTTAGTAGACAAGAAAATAATTAAAAAGCCAATTTTATATTTGTCTGATTTTTTTGAGCGTAATAGAAGTTTGTACTACGATAACTTGATGCGTGTTAGGGAAAAAAGTGATATTAAACAATGGTTTAAGTTTTTTCTTGTAGGAGTTATTGAAACAACAGAAAAGAGTATTCAGACTTTTGATGGAATATTAAAATTGCAAAAGGTGGTGGAGGAAAAAATGCAAGATTTAGGAAGTCGTTCAACTAATGGAAGATTGGTTTTGAATTATCTGTATCAACATCCAATAGTAGGTGTGCAAAAAGTGAGAGAACTTACAAGTCTATCTTTGCCGTCTGTATATAAATTGATAGAAGATTTGGGTCGTATGGAAATTCTTGTAAAAGTTACAGGAGCCAAAAGAAAGAAATTATATGTGTTTAGAGAATACTTAGATTTATTCAAATAATTTCCAACTCCAAACCATCATAAGCAAAACGCACATGCTCAGGTAAACTCGCCTCAATGGTCGCATGTTTGCCCATTTGGTGGCTGATATGGGTAAAATAAGCCCGTTTGGGTTGCAATTCCTCAACCAGTTCCAATGCTTCTTGTAAAGTGAAGTGTGAAATATGTGGTTCGTGGCGCAATGCATTCAAGACCAAGACCTCAGTTCCCTTGATTTTTTCTTTTTCTTCAGGAGCAATGTAATTGGCATCGGTAATATAGGTAAACTTGCCAAAGCGAAACCCCAAAACAGGTAATTTATAGTGCATTACTTGTATGGGAATGATTTCTATACCATTGATGGAAAAAGGAGCATTCTCGATGGTGTGGAGGGTGATTTCAGGGATACCTGGATATTTGTGTTCCGCAAAAACATAGTCAAACGCCCGTTTGATATTGGCCTGTACCTGTAAGGTCGCATAAAGCGGGATATTCTTTTTAAGCATAAAGTTGTACGCCCGTACGTCGTCCAAACCAATTATGTGATCGGTATGTTCGTGGGTATACACAATGGCATCGAGGTCATTGACCTTGGCACGCAACATTTGTTGTCTAAAATCGGGACCAGAATCAATGGCAATAGTCGTTCCATCAATCTCAAGCAATAAAGCCGTCCTGAGCCGTTGATCTCTAGGGTCATCGGACAGGCAGACAGGGCAAGTACAAGCAATCATAGGAATGCCTACAGAAGTACCCGTACC
>JAHDIA010000061.1:8332-12480 GCA_020631035.1 Chitinophagales bacterium
TCCAATTTTTTTAGGTTGTGATTCGTTGGTTTTAACATATCGTTTTATTCGTTTTACAAACTTACTAGAGTGACCTTCAGCAAACTCAGGCTACTTGTTTTTGGGGACGTATCTAGAGCTTGTCAAAGGGTTTTTGCAAATAAATTAACCCAAATCTATAAATAAAAGTTTTTTTGCCAAGCGAAATAAGATAATTTTACAGTTTTTAAGACTATACGAACATTAAAAAATGAATATAAAATATTTACTCATAGTTTGTTTTTTCCTTTTTTGCACCCAAGTCAATGCCCAATTATTCAAGGCGGGTTTTGTCGCAGGTGTGTCTCTTATGCAAATTGAAGGGGACGAAATGTATGGATTCGACAAAATTGGCTTTAGTGGAGGCGTAATGGTCGACACCTATATAAAAGACAATATGTCGGTGAGTATGGAGATACTTTTTTCGCAAAGAGGAAGCAAAAGCGGGGTGGCTGAACGAAACATTGGAAGAGATTTAGAAATTGCTTGGAATTACATTGAAATCCCTGTTTTGTTCAACTACAAAGACGAAAAAGGCAAGGGAACCATAGGGGGAGGGCTTTCGCTTGGTCGTTTGGTCAGTGCTACTTACTATAAAGCAGACATAGAAGATCCCGATTTTTATACAGGTGACAATACCCCCAAAGAATGGGATGTAAGCTTGGCGGTCAATTTGGGATACAACATCAAACCCTTTTGGCAAGCAGGACTGCGTTGGACCTATTCGCTTACTCCAGTTTTAACTGGTCTTACCACCGATTTAGAAGAACGAGGACAATACAACAATGTCGTGACTCTACGTACCATCTTCTTGTTTAATGCTTTGGGTAAACGAAAATTGTAGGAATAAAGTAATGATAAAATAATACCCTATCTTTGCCGCCAAATTAAAAATCCTCAAAAAAATAAAATATGAGTTTTATTGAAGATGTTTTTGCCCGTCAAATTTTGGATTCTCGTGGCAATCCTACTGTCGAAGTAGAAGTGATTACCGAAGAAGGCTATTTTGGAAGAGCTGCCGTACCTTCTGGAGCCTCAACAGGCGTACACGAAGCCGTAGAGTTGAGAGATGGAGACGAAAACGTTTATCTTGGTAAAAGCGTACAGCAAGCCGTTTTCAATGTCAATGGTGAAATTGCGGAAGCCCTTGAAGGAGCCTATGTGTTTGACCAAAACGAAATCGACCAAATGCTCATCGAATTGGACGGAACCGATAACAAGGGCAATTTGGGAGCCAATGCCATCTTGGCTGTTTCAATGGCTTGTGCCAAAGCTGCTGCCGAAGCCTCAGGCCAATCATTGTACCGCTACATTGGTGGGGTCAATGCAAATACCCTTCCCATTCCAATGATGAACATCATCAATGGTGGTTCGCACGCTGACAACAGTATCGACTTTCAAGAATTTATGATTGTTCCTGTAGGAGCCGATACTTTCTCGGAGGCATTGAGAATGGGGGTTGAAACCTTCCACCACCTCAAAAAAGTATTGAGCAAAAAAGGATTGTCAACCAATGTAGGAGACGAAGGCGGTTTTGCCCCCAACCTAAAGTCAAACGAACAAGCATTGGAAGTCATTACCAAAGCCATTGAAAATGCAGGCTACAAACCAGGCGAAGACATTAAGTTTGCCCTAGACGTTGCCGCTTCTGAATTTTACAACAAAGAGGAAAAAATCTACCACCTTGCCAAGTCGAGCAAAAAGAAATTATCAGCGGAAGAAATGGTGGAATACTATATGCAATTGTGCGACAAATTCCCCATCGTTTCCATTGAAGACGGACTAGACGAAGACGACTGGAAAGGCTGGAAAAAACTCACCACCAAATTGGGCAAAAAAATACAATTGGTCGGAGATGACTTGTTTGTCACCAATGTGATTCGTTTAAGCGAAGGTATCAAAAAGAAAGTGGGCAATGCCATTTTGGTCAAAGTCAACCAAATTGGTACCTTAACTGAAACCATCAATGCTGTCAATTTAGCGAGTCGCAACCGTTACAATAGCATCATCAGCCACCGAAGCGGCGAAACTGAAGATGTAACCATTGCCGACTTAGCAGTAGCCCTCAACACAGGACAAATCAAAACAGGTTCAGCTTCTCGTTCTGACAGAATCGCCAAATACAATCAATTGCTCCGCATCGAAGAAGAGTTGGGCGATGTTGCTTACTATCCAGGACGTGATTATGAATTTGTTAAGAAGTAATTCTATTTAATTTTATATGGAATCCAAACGCCAACAACAAATCGGAAAACTGGTTCAACAAGCCATGAGCGAAGTCTTTCAGGTTTACGGACCCGAATACTACGGACGTGCCTTTGTCACCATCAGTGGTGTCAGAGTCACGCCCGACTTGCTCATTGCCCGAACCTATCTAAGCGTCTACAATGTTGAAGACAAAGAAGCGGTCGTCAAAGAAATGAAAAACCACACTGCTGCCATTCGCAATAGAGTAGGGCGCAAAATTCGCAACAAAGTCCGCCGCATACCCGAACTCGAATTTTTCCTAGACGATACCCTCGACTCCGTCTTCCGCTTAGACGATATGTTTAAGGATATGTCAGGGGAGGAGGAATAGTTGCCCTTCGGGCAGTCTTTCAGTTGATGGTCCATAGTAGCCCTTGGGACAGTCTTTCAGTCGATGGTCCATAGTCGATAGTTGCCCTTCGGGCAGTCTTTTGGTCCATAGTTGATAGACAGGGATTGACATAACTTTTGATAAGAGATGGTAATAAAAACCACTAAGAAACTATGGACCATCGACTATATAATGTATCAAAAGTATAAGGAAATAATGAACGATAGCTTCCAACAAACTGGGCAAAACCACTAAGAACAATCGACCATTGATTCCAACAAGCTGGGCAAAACCACTAAGAACAATCGACTATAATATACCATCGACTATGGACTATATAATTTAAAATACCACAAAATGAACATCTCTAAATTTCTTCTTTTATTAAGTTGTATCCTATTCTTAAGTTGCTCACAAGCGTCCAAAAAAGTCTCTAGTAAAAAAGCTGCGAATGAAGTAAGCTCAATAAATCAAAAAGAATATGAAGAGAAGGGTTTGGCAAAAGCCTATTTTGCTTCTGGTTGTTTTTGGTGTGTCGAAGCCATTTATGAAAGTGTCAAGGGAGTGGAGGAATCTATATCTGGATATTCAGGAGGACATACATTGAATCCTACTTACGAGTCTTCCAATACAGGCAAAACGGGTCATGCAGAAGCAGTTGAGATAATATACAATCCTAGCATTGTCACTTTTAGTAGCTTAGTAGATGTTTATTTTGGTTCTCAAAATGTCACCCAAGTCAATGGGCAAGGACCAGATCATGGCTCTCAATACCGATCCATTATTTTTTACCAGAATGAAGAAGAAAAGAAAATCATTGAGGCAAAGATTGCCGAATTAAATGCAAAACTTACCCCCCAAAAAGTAGCTGCAGAAGTTATGGAATTCGAAAAGTTTTGGATAGGAGAAGACTACCACCAAAATTATGAAAGACTGCATCCCAATCAAGGATACATCAAATCAGTCTCCATCCCACGCCTCAATAGATTTAAAGCAAAATTCCCACATTTGTTAAAAGAAGAAAAGCATTAGGTTTATATAGCACCTAAGAACAATTTTTTTATGGTGCAGCGTGCGTGTTTCATGGCTACGTCTTGGTCTGGTTATCGGGCGCATGTTTTTGGCTGCGTACAAGAGAATGACCATCCGCTTCGTCCTACGCTTTTTGCTGACAGGTATTTATGAAGCTATCCAACAAGAAAAATGGGTTTTCATATTTACCTTCACTTGTTTTTGAAAGAAAAATTTCATCCGTTCATCCAGTCAATCAAGAAAATCATGGTTCAGACTGCTACCTCTACCGAAAAACAGCCAATTTCCCTGATTGAAGCAATTGATTGGATGCATCCACACAATGATAAAAATAAACCCCATTGGCAATATGATTGGGAAGTATATTGCCACTGTTTATTGATTGCCCATTGACTTTTTTACTCCATATAAGTTCGCCTAAACAATTGTACACTTATATTGGTTTGCCAGTTCCACAGGAGGAACACTTCCTCCAGTAATTCTAGGGGGGGGGGGGGGGGGGGGGGGGGGGGGGGGGGGG
>JAHDIA010000061.1:12490-14461 GCA_020631035.1 Chitinophagales bacterium
AGCTCCCCCCCCACTCCCACTCACCCCCCATTTAAAATTTTGAGCATAAGACGGTATGTTTACTAGACATACTCCTAAAAATAAGATTGCTATCAATGTTAAATATTTAAACTGCATTTCTTTATGTTTGATTTGAATGATTGAATTTGTTTTTTGTACTAAATAAAAACGCAATCTATTCAAAAAATATATTTTTAATGAATTTTTTATTTAAGATATAGAATTCCTAATGAGCCATAAATGAATATAACAATTGATGTGTTTTCTACATAAACCAAGTTTGTAGATTTATCTGAAATGCACACACAATAGAAAAAAAATATGAGTTTTATTTATAATTAAATCATATAGTTATCCTATTTATACAAAGCTTATAAAGATTTGTATATCCAGTATTTATTCAATTTTTAAGTCGAGGTGTTTTAAGCATTGGTAGTGCCAAGCATTTTGCCTATGAAAGACAGTTGTATGATCTACCTAGTGGACAAATCTAAATCAAAAAAAAATTAGATTCAAATATTTTTGTGTTAAAATTTAAAATAAACGATTGCTTGTCATCATTCCCCCACATCAAACCCAGGAACCTCAATTACCTCCCCAACTTGCAAGTCCCCCAACAAAACATTCCCAATCCGCATTCGCACTAAACGCAAGGTCGGAAAGCCCACCACAGCCGTCATTTTGCGGACTTGTCGAAACTTGCCCTCTCGGATAATAATGGACACCCAGCTTGTTGGGCCGTGTCGTTCGTCTCTGATTTTCTTGGCTCGTTCAGGTAAGTTGGGCGGAGTTTCTAGGCGGTTGGCTTGACAAGGCAAGGTTTTGTATTTTTGTTTTCTATGAACAATTTCAACACCCATTTTTAATTGTTCTATTGCTTCGTCTGTAATGGAGCCATCTACTTGTACGTAGTATTCCTTTTCGACTTTTTTGCTACGAACTTGCTCACTCACCTTCCCATTGGTAGTCAACAACAGCAAGCCCTCAGAATGTTCGTCCAATCGCCCAATGGACATCGTACCTTCTGGGAAATCTCCTAATTCCCCCAATAGCTTTTTATTCCTTCGTTTGTTGTGGGTATAAACAAATTGCGAAAGGTAACCATAAGGTTTGAAGAGCATAAAGTGACGGTCTTGAGACATAGTTTGCTTAATGTTTAATTATGAGGGGACAAAAATATAACATTTTTCATTACAGAATGTCTAGTAAAAATGTCATATTTACTTATTATCAATAAACTCCAAAAGATCCCGAATGGGCTGTATACTTTCATTTCCCACCCAAAGCAAATGTCCCCACCGATTGGTATAGGTTTTAAGAACCACATTTTTTATTTGTGCCTTGGCGTGTTGTGCCATTTCTAAAGGAACAGCATTGTCATATTCACTATGCAAAATCAAACTAGGACAAGTAATATTTGACAATACATCCTCAGCAATATTATGGTCTAAATCATTGACAAAGCCATTGCCCGAAGCTTGCAATAAGGTCATTGCTTTTACTTCTGTTATGACTTCTTTGGGTAAATTGTCAAGAGATTGCGTTGTCAATTCTTTTAGCAATGTCTTGCTCATTATTTGAGGCATTATTTTGTAAAAGCTTTTAAACATTCCCCAAGTTTTGTCTCAACTATTTGGGCATTGCTCATTTAAATTTACATTTATGGAGTGAAAACCATTAAGTAAAGTTAAGCCATCTCCCTTAATGCCCCTTAATTTCTTAATATTTCAAAAAATAAAACCATTAAGACATTAAGTGAAGTTAAGTCATCCTCTTAATGCCCCTTAATTTCTTAATGTTTCAAAAAATAAAACCATTAAGACATTAAGTAAAGTTAAGTCATCCCTCTTAATGCTTCTTAATTTCTTAATGTTATCAAAAAAACCATTAAGGCATTAAGTAAAGTTAAGCTCTCTCTCTTAATGCCCCTTAATTTCTTAATGTTTCAAAAAATAAAACCATTAAGACATT
>JAHDIA010000815.1 GCA_020631035.1 Chitinophagales bacterium
ATAGGACGAAAAGATGCACACAAAATGTATAGAAATTTAATTTACACAGTACTTAACCCCTCAACCCCATATTTAACCCCTAAAAACTGGAAGTGTTCTAGTGCATTTCCAGTTTTTTTATGTGACCAGTCATAGTCGCATTGTCTTTTAGGTAACAAATAAAGATACCCCTGCCCCAAAAAATAATACCACACTAACCCTAATCAAAAGAATATGTTCTACTAAGGAATGGTTAAATAATAAGTTCCTTGTTTTTGGCAATGAGATTTTTTGAGATACAAGCGGTCCGCCGATGCGGAAAAAAACGCACTGGGCTGGCATACCAGTCCTAGCAGCGCTAAGGCGAGTATTTTTGACGCCGTAGGTCTGAAAATGTCGCCGCCAAAATCGGGAAGTTATTTTTTTATCATTCCTAAATACATATAAACTATTTCTTAACGCAAATTTTATTAATTATGGATTTCTTGTATTTCATACTCATTGGCGCAGTCGCAGGATGGCTCGCAGGACAGTTGATGAAAGGAAGAGGATTTGGCGTTTTATGGAACATCATTTTTGGTATTCTAGGAGGATTCTTAGGCGGCTGGCTGTTCGGTTTACTCGGTATTTCAGCAGGTGGCGGTCTCATCGGCTCACTCATAACTTCTGTCGTTGGAGCAATGGTCCTTGTTTTTGGAGCTGGATTACTCAAAAAATAAGATATAAGATAATGACAAAACCCAGGCATTTTGCTTGGGTTTTTTATTTGAATAAATTGGGGACGGAACGCTCCCACCTTCGGACAAAGGCGACTCCCCGCTTTTCATTCCTATGGCGGCATTGGGAATGGACAATGGAAACACCACCACGCTTGCAATTGGGATTGTAGAGATGTTACACGCAACGTCTCTACGGAAAATGCCGCCATATCCACTACAATCGGGCGTAAACATCGCATCTTTTGCTCCCTTGTCGCTTCTCTTTGCCATCCGCTTCACGCCACTACAATTAAAACAGGCGTAGGACGAGCGGGAGGAAACCCTCTTGTACACAGCCCCAAGCATGTGTTGGCTCACCAGACTGAACGCAGCCATGAAAGATGTACGCTGCCCAAAAAAAAACTTCCAAAAACAAAAAAATCCCTTTATATTTGTGGAACACTTCTACTCACTTGGACATTAATATTAAAGAATGCGTGAAATAATGCTTATGTTGGAATAATAAGTTGTTATTTTAGTATTATTAAAAATTAAGGTTCTATGATAATTTGGGGAAAGTAATTCTTTAACAAATAGGAGGGAGCCACAGGCGACTGGATAGCTTGTTTAAGAATTAGCTTTCTTTAGCAAAAATTGTCATAGAACAAAAATGAACATGTCCTAATGATAGATTCTACGAGTAACATGAGACCGCAGGAAGCACTCAAACAGTATTTTGGATACGATACCTTTAGACCCTTACAAGAAGAAATTGTAAACCACGTACTAGCAGGCAAAGACGCCCTAGTACTAATGCCCACAGGTGGAGGAAAATCCATCTGTTACCAAATACCTGCTATTGTCCAAGAAGGCGTATGTATTGTTGTTTCACCTCTTATCGCCTTGATGAAAGATCAGGTAGAAGGCTTGCGCAACAATGGAGTCAAGGCAGCCTTTCTCAACAGTTCCCTTTCGGGGCCTGAACAATACCAAGTAGAGATGCAAGCCCTCGAAGGCAAAATAAAAATCCTCTACGTTTCCCCCGAAAAATTATTGACACAAGCTTTCATTGAAACCCTAGAACGTTTGCCCATCAATTTATTTGCAGTAGATGAGGCACATTGTATCTCTAGTTGGGGACACGATTTTCGACCTGAATATACCCAATTGCGCTTTCTCAAAGAGCATTACCCCAACATTCCAGTCATAGCCCTAACCGCTACAGCCGACAGGGTTACCAGAAAAGACATTGTTACCCAACTCAACTTAAAAGAACCCGAAACCTTTCTAGCCTCCTTTGACCGTCCCAACCTTAATTTGACAGTTTTACCTGGCAGAAATCGCTACAAACTCATAGCCGAGTTCATCAAAAAACGCCCAGACCAATCGGGCATTGTTTACTGTCTAAGTCGCAAAAGTACCGAAGACATTGCCTATAAGCTACAAAGAGAAGGCATCAATGCAGACTTTTACCACGCAGGTATGAACAGTCGAGAAAGAAATACAACTCAAGAGGATTTTATCAAGGACAAAACCCAAGTAATTTGTGCCACAGTCGCCTTCGGAATGGGAATTGATAAATCCAACATCCGTTGGGTCATT
>JAHDIA010000062.1 GCA_020631035.1 Chitinophagales bacterium
ATACTAAACTGTGCATGATTTCAATTCGGAAAGTTAATAAGTCCTACCAAACTGGTGAGAGTAGCCTCCACGTACTCAAGGATGTAGACCTCGAAATTGGCGAAGGGGAACTGGTCTCTATTATGGGTTCTTCTGGGTCAGGTAAGAGTACACTTCTCAATATCTTGGGGATATTGGACAAATATGATTCGGGCGAGTATCACCTCAACGAAAAACTCATCAAAAACCTAACGGATACCGAGGCGGCGCAATACCGCAATCAATTTTTGGGCTTCGTTTTTCAGTCTTTTAATTTGTTGACTTTTAAGAATGCGATGGAAAATGTCGCTCTCCCACTCTATTACCAAAAGGTCAACCGCAAAGAACGCAACAATAAGGCTTTGGACTATCTCGAAATGGTCGGACTTAGGGATTGGGCACACCATTTGCCCAACCAATTGTCGGGGGGACAGAAACAGAGAGTCGCCATCGCTAGGGCACTCATTACCAAACCTAAAGTTGTGCTTGCAGACGAGCCAACGGGTGCCTTGGATAGTAAGACTTCTTATGAGGTGATGAGCTTGTTTAAAAAGGTAAACAAACAAGGCATAACAGTGGTGATTGTCACCCACGAAAATGATATTGCCGATATGTGCGACCGAATCATCCGACTCAAGGATGGGGTCATTCATACTGGCGAGGATTCAGCGGCTTTTAAATCTTAGATTATGTTTGATAGAGATCGTTGGCAAGAAATACTAAGCGTATTGTGGATGAACAAGCTTCGGACCTTCATCACAGGGGTCAGTGTGGCATGGGCTATTTTTATGTTGGTCTTTTTAATGGGCGGTGGCAATGGCCTACAAAATGGAACCGACAAAATGTTTGCCGATGATGCTGTCAACAGTTTTTGGATTTGGACCAATCAAACTTCTATGCCTTATAAGGGACTAGCGGTTGGCAGACAGGTGAGTATGGAAAATTCAGATTATGACAAAATTGGAACACTTGATGGGGTAGACAAAATTACGGGGCGTTACAATCTTTGGGGCGAATTCAACATTCGTTATGGAGAAAAAACAGGTGCTTTTCGAGTGCGATCAGTCCATCCCGATCATTTATATTTGGAAAATACCATTATGACGCATGGGCGATTCATCAATGATCGTGACAATGATGAATTGAGGAAGGTTGCCGTCATTGGTAAATTGGTTTCGGAAGAGTTTTTTGATAAGTACGAAGATGCATTGGGTGAATGGATTGAGGTGAAGGGTGTACCCTACAAAATTGTTGGGGTATTTGAAGACAAAGGGGGCGACCGAGAAATGCAGATGATTTACCTGCCCATCAAAACGGCACAAATGACTGACAATGGCAAAAACAGAATTCATACACTTATGTTGACTGTTGGAGATATGAATGTACAAGAAACCAAAAATTTGGAAGACAAGGTGCGAGCCGAATTTGCAAAGAAATACAATATACATCCTGATGACGACAAGGCAATCAATATCCGCAATGGCCTGGAGAACTACCAACGTATGCAAACTATGTTTACAGGTATCAAAGGCATCATTTTCTTAACGGGCTTATTGACTTTAATTGGTGGTATCATTGCAGTAAGCAATATTATGCTTATAACGGTCAAAGAACGAACGAAGGAAATTGGTGTCAAAAAAGCATTGGGCGCAACCCCTCGCCACATCATCGGTACCATTATGCAAGAATCTGTTTTTATCACACTTATTTCGGGTTACATTGGTTTGGTACTAGGCGTCGGTCTGCTCTGGCTCATCACTTCGGCAATGGAATCAGCAGGGATGCAAATGGACTTTTTCTACAATCCCGAAATCAGTTGGCAAATGGCGGTCACTTCTTTGGTCTTGCTAATAATCGCAGGAGCAATAGGTGGGCTGATTCCCGCCTTCAAAGCGGCGAAGATCAGTCCTGTAGAAGCGATGAATGCTTAAATTAAAATAGCTCTCTTCTGCAAAAATTGTCAAATAACGAAAAATGTAAATGCTCAATAGATAAATGTTTGACCTTGATACTTTACGGGAAATTTTCACCACCATCTGGGTTCACAAACTAAGAACCGCTATGACGGCACTCGTCCTCATCATCGGTATCTTTAGTTTGATCTTCCTATTTGGAATGGGACGTGGTTTGTCCAATGGGACAATGGATGTATTTGGCAAATTCGCCACCAACACCATGTTTGTCTGGGCACAACAAACCACCAAACCTTACAAAGGGCTTCCAACAGGTCGTAGGGCAAAATTGACAATGGACGATGCCGAGGCCATACAAAGCAATTTCCCAGAGGTCGAATATATGTCCCCTCGTTTGGAATTGGGCAGCACCTTGGTCCTATCAGGCGAAAACAATGGCTCTTTTACGGTTAAGGGGGAAACGCCCGACTTATTCAACATTTTGCCACTCGAAATGGAAGAGGGACGATTCATCAATGAATTGGACATCAAAGAACGACGCAAGGTATGTGTCGTAGGCACTGGAGCGAAAGACATTTTATTCAAAGGCCGCCTAGATGAGGCGGTTGGTTCCTATATAAAAATTCGTGGAGTTTATTTTTTGGTCATAGGCATTCAGGCAAGTATGCAAACGGGCGGCGATGGCCGAGAAGACGATATGTCCATCATTATGCCATTAACGACGGGGCAAATGGTTTTCAATCAAATCAATCGAGTCCATTACTTTACCCTTGCTGCCGCCGACCATGTCAATTCCAATGTTTTAGAAGCAGACATCAAAAAGATGCTTAGGGTACGACACAGCATTCATCCCGACGACAAAATGGGCATCAATTCCTTTAATCTGAGCAATCAGGTTCGCAAATTTACAGGCTTGTTTGCCGCCATCGACGGCTTCATTTTATTTGTCGGCATTGGCTTTATCATCGCAGGCATCGCAGGCATCGTCAACATTATGTTGATCGTGGTTCGGGAGCGTACACGCGAAATTGGCATCCGCAAATCCATCGGTGCCACCTCCCAATCCATTATGTCAATGATCCTAGTCGAATCGGTCGTCATCACCGTCGTAAGCACCTACATTGGAATGGTCATCGGCGTTGGCACCATCGCCCTCATCGACTTCCTGATAAGAACATTCGATGTGGAGAGTTTCTTTTTCTCCAATCCCGAAGTCAACTTCACCCTAGTCATGATTGCGATGTTCCTAATGGTCTTTTTCGGTGCCCTCGCTGGCTTACTGCCCGCCTACAGAGCAGCCAAAATTGATCCCGTTGTCGCCTTGGCAGATGAGTAATGCCTTCGGCAGTCTTTCAGTCGACGGTCCATAGTCGATGGTTTAAAATTTGAACAAATAACACTAAGGCACTATGGACTATCGACCATTGACTATCGACTATTTTTCTAAGGCAACGTCATTGGTTCATGGCTGCGTCTTGGTCTGGTTATCGGGCGCGTGCTTTTGGCTTCGTCGTAAATTGCATCCACCCGCTTCGTCCTGCGCTGTCTGAACCTTGATTTCTAGGATTAGTAGGATTTCTTGATTAAAAGGAAAAAGAGTACATAATAATAAATTGTCTGAACCCTGATTTCATAGGATTAGTAGGATTTCCTGATTAAAAGGAAAATTTAAAAATCAAGTAATCCCATAAATCAAGAAAATCAAGGTTTAAAAAATGAGTATATGAAAAAACTGGCACTAATTGGTTTACTGGTATTCCTAGTTTTGTCGGCATTGATGCTGACTGGATATTTTATGACAAGAGGCAAGACCAATGACAAAGAAGTCAAATTAGAAACCGTCAAACGGGCACCCATTGCCAAAAAGACAGTGGCAACAGGTTCCATCATTCCCGAAAAAGAAATCGAAATCAAACCGAGGGTTTCGGGAGTGATTGAGGAAATCTATGTCAAGGCAGGCGATGAGGTAGAAATCGGCCAAGAAATAGCCAAGATCAAATTGGTTCCCGATGCTATGTCCATCAACAATGCAGAAACACAGGTACGCAATGCTCAGTTAAATTTACAAACAGCAGAGCGTGAATTGCGTCGCCAAGAACAAGTTTCCAATACTGGGGAGGATGTACAACAGGCACAAATTGCCTTGCGAGAATCGGAAAAAGAATTGCAACGCCAAAAAGCATTGTACGACGAAGGCATCATCTCGGAACAAGCCTACAATCAGTTGATCGCCGATGTAGATTTAAAAAAGGCAGCATTGGAAACGGCTGGTACAAGCTCCGACCGCAACCTAGATCGCTTCCGTGCAGATGTTGATTTGGCACGCAGCCAATTGCAATCGGCACAAAACAATCTGACTTTATTAAAAGAAGGAGCCGCTAAAAAATCTAGTGGAGCCAGTAATGTGATTTCCTCTACTGTCAATGGAACCGTTTTGGATATGCCTTTGAAAGTTGGTGCTTCGGTAATTGAAAGCAATAACTTTAATCCAGGAAGCACCATCGCCCTTGTAGCAGATATGCGCAATATGATTTTCTCTGGCAAAATAGACGAAAGTGAAGCGGGTAAAATCAAGGAGGGAATGAATTTAAAATTGACCATCGGTGCCTTACCTGACAAAGAATACAATGCAGAACTCTACTACATTGCCCCTAAAGGAAATATGGACGAAGGCACCATTAAATTTGACATCGAAGCAGCCGTCAAATTAAAAGAAGAAGATTTTATCCGTGCGGGTTACAGTGCCAATGCCGAAATCATTTTGGAACAAAAAGAAGATGTATTGGTTGTACCTGAATCTGCTTTGACACTCAAGGGGGATAGTACCTTTGTAGAAATCAAAACAGGTGAAAATGAATACAAGAAAACAGCCATCAAAACAGGTATTTCCGATGGTCTAAACATAGAGGTATTAGATGGTGTTGCAGAAGGAGATGAGATAAAAATTTAATCCTACAATGATGCATAGGGCCGTTTATATTATTACTGGTGCTTTTATTGAATGCTTGTTCAGTTTATCAAAATAAAGAACAAGAGCAGGCATACTCCAATCCTCAATTGTTACAAAAAGTTTTGCCACTGTTGAGGAAAATCACATCAAAGCACTGCCAATTCCGTCCCAATCAAAAAATAAATATTATATTTTTGAAAAGCAAATTTAAAAAACAAGATCACTCAAGAAAGCGGGATTGCTCACATAATCCCGAATTAGCAAGGCACCCGTTTTACAGTAATCCCAAACCGCAGGAAAATCCCCTGACAAAAAGCAAATCAACGCACCTGCAATAAATACATTCATAAAAACAATAAAAGTATAAGAGAAAAGCAAACCACATTTGGTAATATCGGTCTGAAAAGGGGTAGCTTGTTGTAAAAAAGTAAGCAGATGATACATATAAGTTACGCCAAAAATAATGTCAAATGTATGCAAGGAAGACGCTTGCAAAAAAGGTCGAACCAATACTAAAAAGAAAGTAATGATTGGGAAACAATAAGGTGTCAGTAAAATGATAAAATTGTGCGATCCTCTAGACGCCACTTCCCCACCCTTACCAGCCGAAGCAAACAGATACGCCATTTTGTTGAGAAACAAAATATTAAACAAGGCGTGCGTCAATTCGTGGGTCAAGGTCTGAAACCATAGTAAATTGGTACTTTTGTTGAACAACAACAAATAAAACACTACAAAACCTCCACCCATCCCATACAAAAAAGGCAAGTACAATTGGTGGTTTTCTAAGACAAATTGAAGCAATTGGTAAGTCAAAGAACCAAAAGCAATCAGCCCCAAAATCCAAACGGGTGTCAACAATATGCGAACAATCAGACTCATTTTAGTTTAAAATAAAAAATACCCTTCCGTTTGTTTAGGGAAGGGCATTGAATATTTTTTAGTCGGTTTTAAATTTAACAATTATTCAAATCTTATTTGACCACTACCAATCTTTGAGCAAAACTCTCTTGCCCATTGCTGATTTTAACAAAGTACAAATCGGCTGCCAAATCACTAATATTTAATTCAATTTGTTTGTTGCTTGCCATTGTATTTTGCGCCTCAATAAGTTGACCAATGTGATTGTAAATCTCTACCTGTACTTGTTCATTTGTAGCAAATGGATTTACTAAAAACACTTGTTCACTGGCAGGATTTGGATACAAATCAAAACTTGCCAATGCTTGTTCATTGATGCCTGTTGGAATACAAGGACCTGAACAGGCATCAAAACAGACTGTTTCCAAAACAGTATCCTCATCACCCAAATCTAAAACTCTTCGTCCTGTGCCGTCCTCTGCGCAATCGTCTGTAATGAACTCGGCATCACTCCAAGTATTGCCATTGACAAATACATAAGTATACTGCTGGTTTTTGCTCAATGTAACAACAGCTTCATAAATATATTCTTCGCCCTCTGCCAAAGTCAATTCAATGGCTTCACCATCCGCAGGGTTTTGAACTTCTAAGAAACTACCCGTCAACAACAAACCATCTTCATTGAGATTGCCTTCGTTTGCCAATAGTTCGACATCTACACTAAAAGTTACGGCAACAGAATTGGCACTTATACAATCCGTACACTCACTAAAGCAAACCGTTTCGAGTGTTGTCGCCTCTTCTTCCAAAGTAACAGAACGACTGGCTGTACCATCAACATCAACACTACAGCCTTCAGGAACCACTTCACTCTCTTCAGCTCCATTGTAGAAACGGTAAGTGTGTTCCATATTTTTGTCCAATAAAATGGTCGTTTCCCAAATACCATCTTCGTCCTCGTCTTCCAATGGATTTTGAGTTGGGTCCCAATCGTTAAAGCTAGCAGCCAAATGAATGCCCGCATCGTCTACACTTTCGAGATAAGACACATCCACAGAGAAAGTAACTTCTCTCAAGTAAATCGTGCCACAATCGGTACACTCTCCAAAACAAACAGTTTCCAAATCTAAATCGTCGTCATCTACTTCTGCTGATCTTTCACCACCATCGGCACAATCACCAGAAATATCTTCAGCCTCATCACCATTGACAAAGTAGTAAGTCATAGGTGAATCAGGCTCTTCTCCCAAATCTACACTAGCTTCCCAGATACCATCTTCGTCATCATCACTCATTTCAACAGGATCACCTCCATTGACTACGACAAATACTCCATCATCTGAAACCTCTTCATAATTCATATCTACAGAAAAATTGGCAGTAATACTAGTAGCTACTTCTGAGTAAATAACATCATCTATATAATAGCTGTTGTCATTATTGATAGAGAAAAAGTCAATGGCACCCAAACCGCCCAAATAAGGAGCCTCTATAAGGGTTTCGCCATCCTTTGTTAATACAATGATGTCATTGTCCATATCAACAAAGTGCTCAAAATGCATCCAAGTATTAAATTCATATTGAAATTCGGTCAAAAGGGCACCCTCTTGTACAACAATTCCCAAACCTGGCATTGTTGGTGTTCCCATATTATCGGAACCCATTGCTACTTCCAAATTCCAATTTATTCCAGGTGTTTCACTTTCTTGAATGTTCCAATAAGCAGAACCTTGATCGTCTACATACATATGCCAGCTTAAATAAAGATTGCCAGAGGATTCATTCCCCAACAAAAGTAAGACATCTTGTACCTGCCCAGGTCCTATGTACATAGATTGGCTGCCACTATTGGCTTGGTCAGTACTGATGATACCATCTTCAGGAGTTCCTTCATTGCCCAACCAAGTGGTCCAGTGGTCAGCTTGAGGACCTATATACCCTTCTTCATAAGAGTCAAAATCGTCTGTTACAAACTGGGCATTTGCGTTAAGTGTAAAGGCAAGGGTGAATAAGCATAAGAATTGTACAATTTTTATCATAAGTCTAATTTTGATTAATAAAATGGCGAATTCTAATTGTTAATTTTTTGTAAATATAACAATTAGTCATGATAATATAATACCCTTGATAAAAATCAAAAATTTATTTTATTGCCAGTATTCACATACTTTCAGCAATCAAAACTCGACTTATTTGTGTATTTTTTGTGGTATTTACGCTTTTGTTGATGTTTAGTATCTGATTTTTGAGTTCTTTTTGACCTCATCCAAAAGTACATCCTCGGCATCTTCCGCATGTTCTACATTGACATATTCGCCTTGCCCTGAGTAAGCCAAACGGCGCATCAAGCGGGCGGCATCTTTGTTTTGTCCAAATCCTACGACTGACAACAATATGCCTTTTTTCCCTTTTCTACGAACATAATCATTGAGTTCTTTTAATTGGGTGTCGTTGTTTCTAAACTCCCCATCAGTCGCCAAAATGATTTGGTTGTTGCCATTGGAAATGTAATTGTTGTCTATCCATTTGTAAGCAGCTTCCAATCCAACAACGCCTCTTGTTCCTCCACCTGCTTCTAAGGCATCAATGGCATTGTAAATTTCTCCTTTGTTGTCCGATGCAATGCTGGGCAAGACCACATTGGCTTCAGAAGAATAAGCAATAACAGTCACCTTGTCAATTTTACGCAGAGCTTTGGTCAGTCTTTTCATCGACTTTTTGAGTAGATTCAGCTTGTCGTTTTTCTCCATCGACTTAGACACATCCAATAAAAACACAATATTGTTGGCTTTGTAATCCCTTACCGATAAGGTTTCCTTCGATTCTTCGGTTTCTATATTGCTCTCTGCTCTTTCGATGGGTTCATTGCGTTCCCTATTGCTTTCTACATATTGTTCTTTCGGTTCTTCTTTGCGTTTGCGCTTGTCTCGCTTCTTCGCCTCTTTTTCTCTTTGTTGCTCATAATATCTATTGGTGTAGGTACGCTGGGTATACTCTCCCCCATCGCTTGCCTCGGTCTTTTTTCGATTGCTCTTGTCTTTGTGTTGTGCCAACCAGTCCTCCAAATCATCCTTGTCGTATTGTTTGTTTTTTTCCGATACTTTAGGTTCGGGTTGTGTTTTGTTGTCTCTTTCTGTTTGATATTTTTTCAACCAATCGTCCAAGTTTTCTTTGTCGTAATTGCTTTCATATGATTTTGGTTTTTCCTCTGTTCGTTCATTGCTTTCTCTGTATCTAGAACGATTGTAAGACTCTTTCTTTTTGCTATCTTTATAAGTATACTGCTGCTCTGGTCGATACAACTGTACAATCAATTCATCGCTAATTTGATTGAACATAGCCGTTACTTTTTCGCCTTCATAGCCTTCTTTTTTGACCTCCACCACATACTTAGCACTCGGCAAATTGAGCTGTAACATTCCTCGATCTTTGGCAATAAAATGCTCCGACTCACCATCTTGTCGGGTAATTTTGATTCTTGGTGACTCAATGGCTCGCTTGCTTTTTCCATCAATGACAACGATGGTTTGTTCGTACAACTGAGGTTGTGGTATAGGTGTTGATTTAGGTGTAGTGGTCCGTGGCGGTTCACTTCCAGGACACGCCATTCTATTGGGGGCAAAAGATTTGATGTGCCCCTTGATCTTTAAATTAAAAGGCTCATCGTCTATATTGGTATAAATAGGTACACTAACCGAAAAATCGCCTTTATCAGTTGGATAATAGTAGACCTCAATTTGTCCTGTTTGTCCTGGCAAAATGGCTTTGCGGGGAAAGTCTACATAAATTTCCCGATTGGCACGAGTAGGCAATACCCGAACAGCTTGCTTCGATTCATTCTTAAAGGTAAATATGGCAGCTCTTTGATTGTCCCATTCATAACACACCCCAAAATCATATTTTTTGTTGATGCGCAATTTTTTGTTTTGGGCATTCAGACTTCCACTCATCAAGATGCCTATACACACTAAGCAAAATAGAATCAACAGTTGTAAATGTTTGTGTTTTTGCATCGCTCAATGTTTTTAAACTAGGTAGATAGTTGTTTTTCAATGACGTCTTATTTTTTTATTGGACGGAACGTGGGGGCTTCGTTTGCATGTCGTGTCCCCGCTATCCGCTACTACTCCCGTTGGTTTGGAGCCCTTCCAGGTTTCAAAACCTGGAAGGGCTTACCAAACCAACGGGGGTATCCGCTACTATCGGCGGTCCGACGTTTCGGCGTATTTTGCGTGTTCTCTGCTTCGTCGTTTCTTAAACTTCTACAATTTAAACCTTTTTTTGGTCACAAAAGTATTAGAATATGCCATTTTTCAAGGGTTTAGTGGTTTATGCTTTTGGTTTGTCATAATCGAACATTCAATTGATACCAAATTTAAACAAAAAAAGAGTGAAGGAAATACATCCTCCACTCTTTCTAGTGGTTTGATTCATAAGTAATTGATAGGATAAACAAAGTGTTTTTTTGTTTATTCAAGGCGAAGGTTCCCGACTTTAGCCTTAGCTAAAGAAGGGGTTCTTCAACACAGAAGAACAGAAAAAGACGAAGTTTAAACTGTCAAGGATTTATGATTTAAGCCACTAGACATTCGTTCGTTCTTTTACTATTTTACTTTATTCAACCACAATTTTACGGGTCATCATTCTATCTCCTTGAATGACTTGCAATACATATACACCCGTTGGGCTTGCTGTCAAATCAATGCGGTTGTTGTAAACACCTTCAAAGTTTTCGATTTTTTCACTATACGCCTCTTTTCCGTCAATACTAACAATGCGTACAGTTACCTCATCTCTTTGAGCAAGTGTAAAGTTCAATTCAAAAATACCACTATTGGGGTTGGGATACAATGCCAAATTGATGACATCCAATTCGCTCATATCCTCTATTTTGTAAGCAGGATCATTTTCATTGAGTTCAACTTTTTCTTCTTCGTTCAATTCTGTAATGACAATGTTGAACTTAGGACAGTCAATGGTTGCACCATCTTCCAATTGAATGATTAATTGGTCACTTGCTTGCTTGGTATCTTGATCTGTGATAAGGATTTCCAACTCTTGTCCTTCCATCAATTTTTCCAAATCACCTACTTTCAATTGAATCATTTTGATGCTTTCGTCCTCCGCTTGGCTAATGTTTGGATAATGATTGTTTGGTGTACTGAAATGTTTGAATTCCTCTTCATTGTTTTCCGCCATTGCCTTTTTCATATCCTCTTTGCCAATCAACTTTACTTTTTTCTTTTTGGTCTTACCATCTTGCTCAAACTTAACTTTTACCTTGTCACCAGGATTGTAAGCTGCTAAGACACCAATTAAGTCATCAACTCCATTGACTGCTTGCTTGTCTATTTCTTTGATGATGCTTCCATCTTTGATGCCTGCTTCGTCTGCATTGCTTATTTCGTGAACATTCAATACTGATACACCAGAAGCATCTTCTGTGTCTTCGATGGTTACACCGAGAATGGCTTTGTTTACGGGTTCCTCGTCTCCACTACATGCCTTTAATGCCTCTGGACAACATTGCGCCATCACTTCTTTTGGGCAACACGTTCCATTTTTGAAAAATTCTTTTTGCATCATTTTGTGGTGCATCTCATTTTCAAAGCCTGCTATATCAGACTTGGCTTTGAGAGTTACGTCAAAGTTCATCAATGCTCCATTGCGTAGGACTTCTAATAAGATGGTTTCTCCTACTTGTGCATTGCTGGTAACTCCTGTAATTTGTTCTACTTCTGTTACAGGTGTTCCATTGATGCTTACAATTTCGTCACCAGCTTGTAGGCCAGCCGCTTGTGCGCCTCCACCTTCAACTACGTCTTCAATCAATACTTTGGTATCAGTGGTTTCTACCCCATTGATGTTTTCTACATTTTTGTTGATGCCGAGCATTACACCTAGGAATGGTTTCTTTGCCTCTTCATCAGTCATTACATTGTGTTGGAAGTGCATCCAGGGTTGGGCATTTTGAGTCTGCTCGTCCCCATCTGTTTCGATGCGGATGATTCTGATTTCTTCTTGTCCTTCGGTGCTTTCCCCTGCTTGTTCAGCATTGACTTGTACTTGCACCATCACTTCGCCTTCCCCTTCATTGACACCCAATTCTTCCAATTTGGCCTCTACAAAGGCTTGAATGTCTTGGTCTTGTGGAATCACATATTGTTCTGTGATTTGGGTTTGTTGCCCATCTAACATTTTGGTGATGTCAATTTGAACAGTATTGCTCTGTTGAGCAAATAGTCCAACACTCAATCCCAAACCAAGTAATAAAGTAGGTAATTTGCGTAGTTGAAATAGTCTCATATGTGGATTTTTTGATTTTTTTACTTCATACGTTTCAACAAATATACTTGTTTTGTAAGCTAGATTTTGTTAATTGGCGGTTAATTAGTGTTAAGATGGGGGCTTTAAGTTGCAAACTTAAAGTAACAGTGGGTTAAGATGGGGCTTTAAGTTGCAAACTTAAAGCAACAGTGGGACTTTGAGTTGCAAACTTAAAGCAACGCAAACTTAAAGCAACGCAAACTTAAAGCAACAGGTTAAGAAGCGTAGGATGAGCGGGCGGATGCTCGCTTGTACGAAGGAAAAAGTATGCGTTGGCTAACCTGACCAAGACGTAGCCATGAAAGACATACGTTGCAACAAAATAATTAAAAAATAAAAATTCACCATTTACAATTGTTTAGGACACTTGCACTTGTTTTTCAGGAAGGTCTTTATGGGCAAAGACACTTGCTTCTTGCAATGCCTCTTCGAGCAAGGCAGCATATTTGTTTTGGGTAGCCAGGTCCCAATCAAATTTTTTGGCGAAGATGTCTAGGACCGTTTTCTTTGTTTTTTGCACACTATTGATGTCGAAGTAAATGCGTCCTGTACGGCGAACAAAAAAGTCGTTGGGTGTTTGCACCATTTCGTTTTCAAAACAAAAATCTAATTCTGCTAAGACGAGTGCATTTTCGACTGTGTGATAGTAACAATACTTTTCAAATTGAGGCAAAACAAGCTCAGCTTGCTTGCCGTAAAGATGTACTAGGTATTCTGCATGTACATCTTTAAGGTAATAGTCTTTTATTTTTTCGGCGATTGTTTTTTGATATGCTAGCACTTCTTCATAATTGGCAAATTCTCCACCGATGAGGGTAATTTTATCGGTTTTGTTTTTGACTTTTTTATCGAAGAATTTTTTGAGGACTAGGTTGACGATGCGCTCTGCCATTTTGCGGTAACCTGTGAGTTTTCCTCCTGCAATGGATACCAAATCGTTGGGAGCTTCAAAGATTTCGTCTTTGCGAGAAAGTTGCGAAGCAGATTTGCCATCTTCGTGAATGAGGGGACGCAAGCCCGCCCAAGAAGACTGTACATCTTCGATTTCGAGTTGAATGGAAGGGAAGGTATCGTTGACTGCTGTGATGATATAGACGACATCTTCTAGCTCCGTTTTGACCTTATCAATACTGCCATGATAATCGGTATCGGTTGTACCAATGTAGGTAATTTTGCCTCTAGGAATGGCAAAAATCATACGTCCATCTGGTACATCAAAGTAGACCGATTGTTTGACGGGAAAACGCTCGTAAGGAACAACTAAGTGAACACCTTTGCTTAGGTGTAGGCGTTTGCCTTTGAGTGATTTGTTGATTTTGCGGAGTGTATCTACCCAAGGACCTGTGGCACTGACAACTGCTTTGGCATCAATGACGAACTGTTGGTTGCCAATGAGGTCGTGAGCAATAACCCCTCTAACTTTGCCATCTTCGAGCATAAACTCTTTGGCTTCGACATAATTGCAAGGCAAGGCACCATATTTAGATGCCGTTTTGATGTTAGCAATGGTGAGCCGTGCGTCGTCGGTTCTGTATTCAGCATAATAGCCTCCCCCTTTGAGGGTTTTGGCATTGAGTAAAGGTTCTTTTGTTAGAGTGTCTTCCTTGTTCAACATGACCCTTTTGTCATCGCCTGTGACTCCTGCTAACCAGTCATAAACTTTGAGTCCAAAAGAAGTCGCTCGACGTCCGTAGGTTCCTCCTTCGATGAGTGGAAGAAGCATTTTTTCAGGTACGACCAAGTGTGGGGCAAGTTTGTGAACGACTGCTCGTTCTTTGCCTGTTTCACGAACCAAAGAAATGTCCAATTGTTTGAGGTAGCGCAATCCTCCGTGAATGAGTTTGGTTGAGCGGCTACTGGTTCCAGAGGCAAAGTCTTTTTTTTCGATGAGTGCCACTTTGAGTCCTCTTGAGGCAGCATCGAGGGCAATGCCTGCCCCTGTTATGCCTCCCCCAATGACCAATAGGTCGAAGGTATCAGACTGGAGTTGTTTGATTCTATTTGTTCGATTATCGGCAGAGAGCACAGACATTGTTTTTACTGATTTTGTTGTTTGTTTATCCATTTAAGCCCTTCTCTTTTGCTAAGTGGGGCTAGCGGGTGCAAATCTATGAAATTAATGACAGTATTGGGCGATGTTTTGGACAATTCTCGCAAGGACCAACCGATGGCTTTTTGTAGAAAAAACTCTTTGGAATCCATATGTTCTTCAATGTAAGCGAAAAGCAAAGCTTGATCTGTTTGCTTTTTGTATTTGAGTTGGAACAAAATTGCCGAGCGATTGAGCCACATATTGTCTGATTTAATCCATT
>JAHDIA010000816.1 GCA_020631035.1 Chitinophagales bacterium
ATAGATGCCGACTTTAGTCGTATCCAATTTACACCAGACCTTTTGCCTGCCGATGTAGTGGGAACGCTCATCTACAACCAAAAAGAAAATGCCTTTGCCGTCAAGCAAGGTCCCATCTTCGCCAATTTCGTTTTGGCAGATGAGATCAATCGTGCGCCTGCCAAGGTACAGTCTGCACTATTGGAGGCAATGCAAGAAAGACAAGTAACCATTGGAGAAAAAACCTTTAAGTTACCCGAACCCTTCTTGGTACTTGCTACGCAAAACCCATTAGAGCAAGAAGGAACCTACCCACTACCCGAAGCCCAATTAGACCGTTTCATCATCAAAGCCGTCATTGACTATCCCAAAAAAGAAGACGAAATTTTGATTATGCGCAACAGTGTCAACCGAAGCTTTGGCAGCATCAGTCCTGTTGTCAAACCCGATACCATTTTGAGAGCTAGAGAAGTCGTTCGCAGTGTCTATATGGACGAAAAAATCGAACGCTATATCACCGATGTGGTATTTGCCTCTCGTTATCCCGACCAATATGGTCTAAAAGATATGCAAAATCTCATCAGTTATGGTGGTTCTCCTAGAGCAAGCATCAGTTTGGCAATTGTCTCCAAAGCCTACGCTTTTATCAAAAGAAGAGGCTATGTCATTCCCGAGGATGTAAGAGCAATGTGCAAAGATGTACTCCGCCACAGAATCGGCATCACCTACGAAGCCGAAGCCGAGAACATTTCCGCCGAAGACATCATCTCTGAGATTCTAAACAAAGTGGAGGTGCCTTAATTTTGTTTGATTCAAAATTGAAAACTTAAAACTGAAAATTAATGGAAACTTCGGAACTGCTGAAAAAAGTCCGAAAAATTGAAATAAAAACCAAGAACCTCTCGAATCACATCTTTTCGGGAGAGTATCACAGTACCTTTAAGGGTAGGGGTATGTCTTTTAGCGAAGTACGAGAATACCAGTATGGCGATGATGTCCGCAACATCGACTGGAACGTAACCGCTCGTTACAATACCCCCTACATCAAAGTATATGAAGAAGAGAGAGAATTAACCGTAATGCTTTTGATAGATGTCAGTGAATCGTCTTTCTTTGGCACCGTCAACCAAATGAAGAATGAGTTGATTACCGAAATCAGTGCCGTCTTATCCTTTTCAGCTACCAATAACAACGACAAGGTAGGCGTCATCTTTTTTACAGACAAAATCGAAAAATTCATTCCACCCAAAAAAGGAAAATCGCACATCCTACGCATCATCCGAGAACTGCTCAACTTCGAGGCAAGTCAAAGCAAAACCAGCATTGATGTTGCCCTACGTTACTTCTCCAATGTGATGAAAAAAAGAACCATTGCCTTTCTCATTTCCGACTTTATGGACGAAGGCTATTCCAAGTCGCTTGATTTGGTCAGTAGAAAACACGACCTCATTGGCATACATGTCAGCGACCCTAGAGAAGAAAGTCTACCCAATGTAGGATTGATACGGGTAAAAGATGCAGAGAGTGGACAAGTGATGTGGCTTGACACTTCTAGCAAAAGCGTCCGAAACAATTATGCCAAACACTTTATCGAAAACAAAGACCGTTGTAAAACAGCTTTTTTAAAAGGAGGCTCCGATCTCATCAATGTCACGACGGATGTACACCGCAAACCTTATGTAAGAGAATTGATGAACTTTTTTAAAAGAAGAGGAGGCTAAAGCATTTTAATTTTGATCACAATTAACAAACATATCATTTCCATCAATAATAAGCCCATCCATTTTACTTGGATAATGGGTATTTTGTGTCTCCTGTTCAGCTATACCTCTACACAAGCACAAGTCAGTGCGAGTGCGAGTATCAGCAAAGACACCATTTTGATTGGAGAACAAATCCAACTCAATTTGAGCGTGGAGGCACCACAAGCAACTCAAATTGAATGGCCACAACTCCTAGGAAGTGTAGGAGATTTTGAAATAGTCAATCATACACCTGTCCAAAGCAATGTCGTTGGTGATGTCAAAGTGGAGGAACAACAAATTACCCTCACCAGCTTTGACGAAGGGTATTACGCCATTCCTGGTATCGTATTCAAATACGATGCAAATGGTCAGGCACAGCAAACCCAAACCAAGGGCATTATGGTGACAGTCCAAACTATGGAAATTGACACCACCCAAGGCATTGCCCAAATCAAAAACATCATTGAGGTACCACTGACTTGGAAGGACACCTTGCGCAAAATAATCCCTTATGTTGTAGGCGTATTGGCATTGGCCCTTCTTGTCTTC
>JAHDIA010000817.1 GCA_020631035.1 Chitinophagales bacterium
AGATGCTAACTCAGGAGTGAGTTCTTTTTTAATCAACAATTTTGTGCATTTATCTACAAAAGTTTGATGTATTTGTAATTGGGTTGCACAATCTGCCAATTTGAATTGCGTATTTTGAAAACCAGCGATGGCTTGCTTAAAAGCATAGCGTTCTTGGGTGTATTTGATGGTTTCCTCTAAGGCTCCTTCGGCACCACCAATGGCTTGAATGGCGACACTGAGTCTTTCTTTGGCAAGTTCGGTCATCATATAGATGAATCCTTTGCCCTCTTCACCCAATAGATTTTCTTTGGGGACTTTGACATCTTCAAAAAAGAGTTCGCAAGTATCATTGGCTTTGAGTCCAATTTTTTGAAAGGGTTTGCCCTTGCTAAATCCAGGAGAATCAGCATCGACAAGGAGCATACTGATGCCTTCACGATCGGTGCCAGGATTGGTTTTGCAAGCAACGACAGTAAAGTTGGACATATAGCCATTGGTGATAAAGGTTTTGGAACCATTGAGGAGGTAGTGATCTCCCTTGTCAACCGCATTGGTACGGATGCCTTGAACATCACTTCCTGTGCCTGGTTCGGTCATACCCAATGAAGCAATCCATTCACCAGAGGCCATTTTGGGCAAGTATTTTTGCTTTTGTTCCTCAGTACCATATTTGAGGATGTAGGGACCAGTGATGTCAGAGTGGAGGGAGAAACCAAGACCTGTACAACCGAGGCGGCAGGTTTCTTCGGTAACAATGGCAGCAAAAGAGAAGTCTAAGCCCATTCCACCATATTCTTGTGGGTAGTCGATGCATAGAAAACCCAGTTCCCCTGCTTGACGCCATACCTCACGGCTGACCATTTGATTTTTTTCCCATTCATCGTGGTGGGGGACAGCCTGTTCTTGTAAAAAGTTGACAACAGATTGTCGCATCATCTTATGTTCCTCCGTATTGTAAAGTTCTCTTGTGATTTTTATGTCTTTGTACATTGCGTTCTGAATTTAAAGATAAAGATGTGTTGATTTGGAACAGTGAAATTAAAGAATTATGGCAGTGAATTCAAAAAAGCAGACGACTAATTGTTAAGGGAAATGTATTCTTTGAATGGGTTAATAGAAAATGTACTTTGCGAATGCGACTGCACTGTTTGATATAGCCCCGATAGAAACGGTTACCCCGCAGTAGAGCTGTCGATTTATCGCAGCTAATACGAGGAGTAAAAGTGAATAGCGGGCAAAGAAGTAGCGACGAAGCACTCCAATATTTGCTTCTAAAAAATCAAGAATTTACATCCTTGATAATTAGAATAATAGAGCAAAAGATACAATACTTTATCTTTTGGTCATGTAGCGTACTAGATTAGGGGTAATTTAATGTCAGGAGAATGTTAAAATTGTGAAAAAAAGACATAAATTTGCTGGATAAATTACTATGACTGGGAGGTCTCACACTGAATATTCTATTTATAAATTACACAAAACTAAGATGAACCTCAAATGATTGAGTTGGAGATATGAATATATGAGGTAGATAAAGAGGTATAACTCCATTAATTTGGTGGGTTAAATATATTGAATAATTAAAATACTATTTTATAATCATTCTATTAAGAATCTAATTACTTACAATTTTATAGCCAGTATACTTGGGTGTAAATTTATAGCCAGTATACTTGGGTGTAAAAATTTCGATTCAGTAAACCTAATTATTTTATGAGAAAAATCTATCTATTATTGGTGCTTATATGTTGTTGTTGTACAACATTGACAGCCCAAGAATCAAAAAGTTTGGCTGATAAGATAGCGGCCAATACCTATCCCTCCTTTGAGCCAAGTATGGAAGGAGAAAAATGTGTTACAATGCAATCATTGGATCATCGTATGCAAGTTGATCCAGGGTATGCGAAGTTTAGAAATGCAGCATTGAATATGGAAAAATATCCAAGTAATTTCAAAAAAATTCCTTGTGATGGTTCCAATTCAATTGTTGTACCAGTTGCTTTTCACTTTGATCCAGGTTTTGATTGTGTGGATTTAGCATGTATCCAAACAGAAGTGCAAGATCAGTTGGATATATTGAATGAGGCATTCCAAGACAATACTGCCAATTCGGCTACGATGGTTGCTGCTTGTCCTGCTGCTTATGAGGATGGTGCAGGCAATAGTGTTGTTTCGACAGGTACATGTATCACTTTTTGTTATGCAATTCCACCGACTGGAAATGCACAAGGATTGCAAGATTGTGACTTACCTATTACAGTTGGTGAGTTTACAGGTGG
>JAHDIA010000818.1 GCA_020631035.1 Chitinophagales bacterium
TTAGTACAAAAAGCATATTCCGATTTTTTAATTAAAATGTTTACAATTGCTGAAAGCATACTAAAACCTGAAGTTGAAAGGTTTCTTGAAGGTGAAATTATATTCTCCCCGCATGACAATCATAAAAACTGGAATGACTTGATTGATGCCAAGCCTTTATTAAAAAACTATTTAGATACTCAAACGCTCCCTAATGGAAGCAGATTAAAATATGATAGTCCTAATCGGTTGGCATTTCAAGCTATTTACAATTATTTAATTCAAAATACCCAAGTTGACTCAAACCCTAATTTGGAAAAATTAATAGCTCCACTAGAAGAGTTAAGTCGTTTAAGAAATAAAGTTGCACACGAATTGTGCAAAATAAGTCGAACAGACATTGATAATAAACTGAGAGAAAAATGTTCAATTAAGTTAGATGATTTTATTGATTTTTCAGATACTTTTTTTGAAGTAGAGGAGATGGACATCTATGATAAAATAAATAAAAAAATCAAAGCTAATTTATAACCCCCAAAATGACACTAACCCCACACCAACAACACCTCCTCCAACAACTCAAAGACTTCATCCAATCCAAGGAACAAGAAGTCTTTATCCTACGAGGATACGCTGGAACAGGCAAAACCACCCTCATTGGTTTCTTACTACAATGGATAACCGATAGCAAACAAAAGGTCAAACCCACCCTACTCGCCTCCACTGGTCGAGCCGCACGCATACTACAAGCCAAAACTCAAATGGCTACCAGTACCATTCACAGTCATATTTACTCCTTTAGCGTCATAGAAAGCAAAAACAAAAAAGACGCTAAAGATTCATGGGAAAATCAAAATGGTCAACTCTACCTCAGCTTCGACCTAAAACCCAATAAAGACGATGGCAAAGACACACTTTACATCATAGACGAAGCCTCTATGCTCTCCTATCAAGAGCAAAAAGATTTCCAAGCAAGCCGCTTTGGTACAGGCAATGTCCTAGCCGACTTCCTACAATACGCCAAAAAATCCAAGGTCATTTTTGTAGGAGACCCTGCCCAGTTGCCGCCCCCCGTAGGCATCAATCCCTTCTCAGCAGCATTGGCTCCCAATTACCTCTCCCGTACCTTCAACAAAAAGGTGCTTGTAGGTTCCCTAACCGAAATATTACGGCAAGAAGAAGGCACCTTTATCCTAAAATTGGCAAGTCAAATAAGAGAACAAATCAAGAACAAACAATACACACAATGGGAAGAATTAATGGGACAATCGGGCAAAGGCATCTTTCATCCATTCAATCAAAATATACTTTTCAAAAGGTATTTGCCTTTACTCAAACAAGACCAACAACAAGCCATCATCATTACCCATTCCAACAAACAAGCCTATTACCTCAACCAAAACATTAGAGAACTACTGGGGCACAAAAGCAGATATCATCTATACGAAAATTCCCTTTTAATGGTCTCTCAAAATTCCTACGATGTAGACCTTGCCAATGGCGACCAAGTCATTTTCAAAAAAGCCAAATTTGTTGAAAAAAGAGCTGGCTTTACTTTTTTAGAAGTCGAATTAATTGGTGTACACAACCAACAAACTTATAAGACCTATATGCTCAAAGAATTCTTATTTAGCCCCGAAGCCAATATCTCTCAAAAAGACCACAAAAATCTACTCATAGATTTTGACAAACGGGCAAGATACAAAGGCTTAAAACGCAATTCAAGCGAATACAAACAAATGATGCTCGAAGACAAATTCCTCAACGCCCTAAGAGCCAAGTTTGGCTATGCCATCACCTGCCATAAATCTCAAGGTGGCGAATGGCCCCACGTTTTCTTAAACCTCTCCAATACACTCGACCGCCTCGAGGGAGAAACCCGCTTACGATGGTTGTATACAGCAGTTAGTCGTGCCCAAAAACGGCTAGACATCAAGCCAGTATACCGTCCCCCAAACAAGAATAACAACACTCGGATTCGCTGATACAAATTGACTTTTCTATTTTTTGTTCTTTGACAATTTTTGGAGCAAACGTTTGGGAGCTTCGTCGCCAATCGTCCTCCCGCTATCCACTTTTACTCCTCGTCCCGATAAAATCGGGACTGTGGGGTAAGCGTTCCTATCGGGGCTAGTTTAAAAGGTTCAGTCGCATTCACAGAAAACATTTTTTAGCTTCTTTTGATAAGCCCAAATTCCAAGCCATTTACTAACAGTCACCTATCAAACCACGAAAAAATGTCCAAAATTTTCCGTATATTTGAGCAAAAATAAAGCTAA
>JAHDIA010000063.1:0-8328 GCA_020631035.1 Chitinophagales bacterium
ACAATTAAATTTAGCGTAGGATGTTGCGGGTGGATGAACGCTTGTACGAAGGGCTAAGTATGCGTTGGCTAACCATTACACATGTAGCCATGAGCCAATGACGTTGCACCATAATAAAACATTAAAAGCTGAGGCATCGACTTTCCCAATTGCCCACAGATACCTCTCATCTAGGGTTTGATGAAGAAAATTCGTGAATTTATTGAGAAAATTCGTGGGTTTATTGAGAAAATTCGTGAATTTTCTCTACCTAGCATTGATGGAAACGAATGGTATATATGATGTAACAATTGTGGGAGGTGGTATAGTGGGTTTGGCGACGGCTTACAAACTTTCAGAACGTTTGAAGGGCAAGGGACTTCGTTTGTTGGTTTTGGAAAAGGAAAAGGAATTGGCGTTTCATCAGACGGGACACAATTCGGGGGTGATTCATTCGGGTTTGTATTACAAACCTGGCTCCTTGCGGGCGACCAATTGCAAGAAGGGGCGTTTGGAACTAGTGGAATACGCAAAAAAATACAAGCTTCCCCACGATGTTTGTGGAAAAATTGTGGTGGCAACCAAAGAGAGTGAGCTGCCTTATATGGAGAAGATTTTTCAAAATGGAATTGCCAATGAGACAGAGGGAATTGAAATAATTGATCCTGAACAAATTCGAGAAATTGAACCCTATTGTGAGGGCATTAAAGCAATTTGGGTACCTTGTGCAGGTATAGCGGATTATCGAGCAGTGGCACGTCAACATGCTACTTTGTTTGAAGCCAATGGTGGGCAAGTAGAATTGGATTGTAGAGTAAATGGTTTTGAGAAATCTAGTACACAAACAAAAATTGACAGCAAGAAAGGTCTTTTTAAAAGTCGATATGTAATTGTGTGTGGTGGAGCACAAAGTGATCGTTTGGCACGCAAAGATGGACTTGATCCCAAGATGAAAATTGTGAGTTTTAGGGGGGAATATTATGAGCTGACTAACAAAGAAAAAATTCGGAATTTGATTTATCCCATACCCAATCCAGCATTTCCTTTTTTAGGTGTTCACTTTACTCGAATGACAGATGGCTCGATTGAGTGTGGCCCCAATGCAGTATTTGCCTTTAGTCGTGAGGGGTATAGCCGAACAGCTTTTAATTTCAAAGATACCTTGACTTCTATAACACATCCTGGTTTTTTAAAATTGGCGAGTCGCAACTTAACATTTGGCATAGTGGAACAGTGGCGGTCTATTTCCAAACGAGCGTTTCTAAAAAATTTACAGGGCTTGCTTCCATCTTTGCAAATGGATGAAATTGAAATGGGTCGTGTGGGGGTACGCGCCTTGGCATTGCCTTCGGACGGAAATATGATTGACGATTATTTATTTGTCCACAACGACAACTCCATCCACGTATTGAATGCGCCCAGTCCTGCTGCTACTTCTTCACTTGCCATTGGGGCACAAGTAGCAGAAATGGCAGTAGAGCGTTTTAATTTATGCTGATATTTAAATTTAAAAACAGGGGTTAACTAAAGGGGCTAGTTAGACAGGTTCAAATAAAACAGGGGTCAACTAAGGGGCATTAGTTAGACAGGTTCAAATAAAAACAGGAGCTAACTATAAGAGCCGCCACAGCTCTATCAACAAAAAATTTTAGTAGTTAAAGGCTTTCATTTTCTCCATTCCCTTCGACAAGCTCAGGGAACAGTTTGGTTTACATTTAAAGCACAAAAAATGGAGGGGATAAAATCCAAATAAAATTTGAGAAAATAATACTACACAATCAAACAATGTTCTTTGAATAATTTTTGTAAAAGAGAGCTAATTTTCAAACAAGTTACCCTGTCTCTTGTAGCTCCTACTATTTATTTAAAAACAATCAAAGAACCTCAAAAAATAAATTCTTATGAAAATCAAATTAAAGGCTTTAGCCGTTAAAGGTTCAAAATAAAATGGAGGGGAAAGATTTAAGCTCAAAAGTTTAAACAAATAGCAAATTTCTGAAACTTAAATCTATAAATAGCTGACTCTAATCAAATCAATGGGAAAACAGTACAGTGTGTTGATTAATTGAATCATACAATTAACGGAGGATTGGAGGATATAAAAACTCATCAATCCAATAGAGTATCGCAATTTTTTTTCATAGTTTGGTTTTAAAAAGAAGGAGGGGATTCTGTAAATAATAAATAAAAGGTTATGCTTTTTTTAATGTATCCTTCGACAAGCTCAGGATGCATTTGGGATTTATTAATTCATTATAAATATTGTATTGTCCGATGTTTGCAAACTAAAGGGGTTTTCAGGCAATTGCTCTTCAATGATAAAATTGACTTGTGCGTTAACATTGTTCGGATGTCCCAGTATATTGAAAAACAATGAGTTGGGGTCATTCCCTGTTCCTTGATAAATCACTTGTCCATCCATATCTATATCATTTTGGCTATATGCTGTTACAATGTAGTTACTGGTAAAGCTTGTATTCGCTGCATCACTTAAAATTTCGAAGAAAGCTCCATTGACTTCGTTGTTCGCTCCTTGAAAAATAAGTTGACTATCCGATTGAGCATTGCCCGCCCACATTGCATAGCTTCCATTGAGGAGTTGCACCATTGCATTTTGCCCCCAACAGTCACCTTGCGTAAAATCTATGAATTGCACCTGACTGCTTAAATTGATAGCATTGGCAGTCATTGCCCCCAAATGATTTCGGTGACGCAAAGCGATATAGTATTTGCCTTCGGGTAAGCTACCAAAGTCAATAGTGCTGTTTCCATCTTTGTTCACAATTGTTCCATCTTTTTGGAGCAAGACTGATTGGGTAGCGATGACCTTGCTTGGATTGCTTTCCAAACGAATTTCGAGTAACAACCAATCAACCACACTTGCCATTCCAGATTGACTCATTACGACATCGCTTGCCAACTCATTTCCTCCCCCACCTTGATGTTCAAAATAAGTCAAATCTGTATAAGGTTCTTTTTGAGGCAGCAAGTTCATATCATTTAAATCTGTCCGCATTGTTTCATCTGTACTGCTTATCATTGCACCTTGTAAAAAGGCTTTGGCTCCTAATTTAATTCCTATATTGCTTCCAGCAGCTTCTACACAAAAAGTAGTCGTTTCCCCACTTCCATAGGTTCCATCGCTTTCTATTATATTTTCTCCTAAACTGCTTAGGCTATAATTTCCATTGCTAAATGTACAACAAATCCCATCTCCATATCCATCTACAATGCTAAATTCGTAGCAACCTTCGGCTAAACAAAAGTCCTCAAGTATGGTATTGGTATTTTGATTGGGATAATCATCTCCAGCATAAAGCACTGTTGCCCCTTGTTTGAGTTCCCAAGAAATTTCACTACCATAAATATCGGGCGTCAACAACAATGTAACTTGCGTTCCATCACAATCATTTGCATCAGAAGCGTTTTCAATGCATCCATTCTCAATCGCTCCTTGAATTAATTCATTGTTGTTGTTGACAACTGTAATAACTTCTGTAATACAGGCATTGCCTTCTCCTTTGAGTTCATCATAATAGACTCTCAAAAATGGTGCTGATGAGGCAAAACGTTTAGAGGGAATACCATTGGTTGCCAAGCCTACAATTTCGGCATAGCCATCGTGGTATAAGACTGGTGAAAAATCTGTCAGACTAACCACTTCATTAATGATTACATCATCTAGTTGCAAATTAAATCCACTCAAATTGGCAAAGGGATTTTTTAGATAAATATCAAAGTATTGAACGACTGGATTGAATGCGCCTATACTAAACACGGCTTCTTGATTGGGGTTTTCGATGGTCAAATAAGGAAAATCGCAAGTGTGTGCATGATTGTGGACATCTTCTTCGCTTGACAAAATACAACCGACAATCAAAGCGGGGTCCAATAAAGTAATCACCCCATCGCTACTCAACTCATTGCACGTTTCTGCCTCCATGTAATCATACAATATACCATCTATATAAGTATCGATATCGCTTAAATCATATAGACCATTTAAATTCATATCACCTGGCATCGCTCCACCATTGCATATTCCCTGACAATCTATTTGTGCATCTCCCAAGGGATTACCCAAACAATCGGTATAAGTTTCGCAATTCGCCAATGAATTGACAAAAAGTGAGCCATCTGGATTTTTGCCTAAATAAAAACAAGTTTGTGCCCAATTGTTTTCGTAAGTCACTTCTTCTCTGCCCAATGCATCGGGAGATTGATCCCAATTTACTCTCACCACCAAAGTATATTCTCCTTCCTCTAAACCTGTAATGTCTACCCATTGGCAATCCAAACTTGCATCGTAAATATCGTAGCAACCTGCAGTGATTCCTTGATTGTTGCAATTGTACTTCGCCAATGCTCCTTCTTCACATCCCAAATCAATCACACAAAAACCATTTTTAAATCCTACTGGTAAAGACTGCCCATTTTGGTCAAACAACAAATATTCGGCATAACCTTCATAATGCCAATGTTCGTGACATTCGTCCCATTCCCAAATGGCATCTTCTTGCGTTGGATCGTTTGGTGTTTCTCCCACAAAAAAGTCCTGTGTACCAATGTTGGCAATTTTGGTTGAAAAGCGTAAGACATCTCTATCGCCATATCCTTTGATACAACCTTCAGATACATAACAATTGTCACTATTCTGAAAACTCTCTACAAAAAGAGAATTTTGTAGTAAAAACTCATCTACGACCAAGTCTGGCCCTTCTGGACAATCATCAGCTCCACTTTCTATACAAGAACCATCATCTATACTTGCCATTGGATCATAATTACAAGCATTTAAGTCTGTACATCCCTCAACTGGTCCTAAAAAAATCAATTCCCAATCAATATGATTGTTGCCACAATTGATTCCCAAATCACCAATTCTAATATAATAAGTTGTACCACCCAATAAAAAAGTATTTAAATCTACTTGTCCTATTTCTTCACAGCCACCATTGGCAAAAAACACACCTTCTTCTTGGTTTTCATTGTCCACTACTCCATCACACACATTGTATCCCCAAACAGCAATATTGCAATTATTACCCAAATCACAACTGCTTATGGTGTATTGCCCAGATTCTTCGGGTGTAAACACATACCAAGTATCTGGATTGGGGGCTTTGTACACTCCCTCTTCAATTAATTCAATAGCAAAATTACACGCACTTCCTTCTATACAGTTTCCTATCAAAACAGATTTTTCAGTACCAAAATTGATGCCTGAGTTGACCAAATCATCATTGTAATATATAGCATAGTTTCCTGCTGGGTTTCCAGCCAAACCATTGCCAAAATCATCATAAATTTTAAATGTAAAACAGCTTTGTGTAGGGACACACAAACTTGTACCATTGGTTCCAGAGGAAAAAATGGAACCATCGTTGTTTATCAATTCCCAATGGGTATTGTCTGAGGCAAAATTGTCATCCTCTGTAATTTGGATGTCAAGTTCAATCTCATTAGGGCTGCATTGAGCAGACCCTTGGTGTTGTGATGCGAATAAAAACAGGAGTGCCACCCACATAAGCGTGGCACTCTGTTTAAAAAATATGTTATTCATAATTAGCCTATTCCCAATAGATAGATAGTCCTTTTTATGGACTATATTTATAATATAGTTGTTTCAATGTTTGGAGGAGTGGTGAAGGGGAATATTTACAGACAGGAATTAACTCAGAATACTCTTAGTAGACTGCTTTATGTTTGCAGGTAACACAAATCTAAGCTATTTTTTGATAACATGCGAAACATTTGATTATTTTTTTCGTAGCTCCGTCTTCCAATACTTGCTTATTAAGTAAACCAAGTATGCCAAACCAAAGGTTAATACTGCATGCCAAATACGATTGGGATCATCTATGATAAGGTAAACAATGATGAGTAATTTTATTAATAAATAAATGATTGGTACAATGGGATAAAACCATTTTCCAAAAGGCAATTCTAGGTCTGGATTTTTACTCTTGACAACAAACAATCCTATAACTGTAAACAAACCAAAAAAGCTCAAAATAAATCCAGCATATTCAATGACAGTCTTAAATGTAAAGGTGAGTAAAAAAATTAAAGCCAATGCACTAATGAGCAAAAGTGCATAGTGTGGTACATCATTTTGGGTGGTTTTGTTAAACATACTCAACAAGCGGTAATCTTCCCCCATTCGACGAATGACTCTAGAACCCGAAACCACCATCGAACTAATGGTCGAAATCAAACCAAAAGCTATCAAGCCACTGACTATTTTGGCTCCTTGTGCTCCAAAAATGTATTGCCCTGCCACATCGGCTACATCGGTCTGACCCGCCATTTCTGCCATAGGAGTGGTATACAAAAACACAAAATTGATGAGTAAATAAACGATGGTAACAATGCTTGTTCCCAACAAAATCGCCAAGGGGACATTCCGCTTGGGATTCTTTATTTCGTCTATGACATAGACTGCGGCATTCCAGCCTGTATAAGAATAGGTAACATAAACCAAAGATACTCCAAAACCACTGCTCAAAATCAAATCCATATCTCTAGGCTGTGGGGTCATGCTCAGACTTTGGTGTTGGGCAAAAAACAAACCCGCCACAATAAATAAGAAAATCAAGACTACTTTGATAGCAGTAAACAAAAAATTAAAATCACCTCCTCGCTTGACATCTAGCAAATGGATCAAGGCAATCAAACAGAGACAGCCCAGGCTCCAAACTGAATAAGGTCCAAGCGGCAAGGGCAAAATGTTGCTAGCAAAACTATCGAATGCCATCGCACTGGCAGCAATGGGTGCCGAAAAACCCACAATGACTGTGAGTAAACCCGTCACATAACCTAGAGCAGGTCCATAAATCTTACTCAAATAATGGTATTCCCCACCTGAACGAGGCAAAACCATTGCCAAAGCAATATAAGTCAAGGCTCCCGTAAAGGCTGCGATCCCTCCCAAGGTCCACAACAACATAATGGAAAAGACTGTATCGGTACTTTGTACTTGATAACCAAGGGAGGTAAACACACCAACCCCAATCATACTTGCCACTACAAATGAAGTCGCCGTTTTGAGGTCATAGGAACGGGGGATTTGTTGGTTTTCAGCCATATGCATCAAAGATAAGATACTTTAATTTATTTATTATTTTTTATGGGGCAATGTGTGTGGTACTAGGCTACGGAAGTACTGGTTATCGGGCGCATGTTTTTGGCTGCGTCTTCAATTGCATCCTCCCGCTTCGTCCTACACTTTTTTTAATTGTGAGTTTGGGCGAACTGAATATCCATTTTTTGATTCCCCCATCTTTACTATCTAATTTTTTCCCAAAAAGATGCGAAGCATTTCAAAAATACTAGGCATCTTTTATTTATTCAATTTATTCCTAGACGACGAAGGAGCAAACATGCCTTCTACGCCCGACAGAAGCGGCTACCCCGCAGTAAGGGCGAATTGCATTCGCCCAATACGAGGAGTAATAGCGTATGGCGGGGACACACTTTGCAAACGAAGCCCAAAACATTCCGTTCTAAAAATAAAAAAAGGCAGACCAAGCAAAATGCTCGATCCACCTCCAAATTTAGTAGGCTTATTGTTTTTAAGGTGTCTCCTTTAAATCAAAATCCTATTTTTTGAGAATTTTGATAGATTGAAAAATCTTTTTGCTAAGATGTCCAACTTATTATTTAAACGTTACTAAATTGACTTAGCTCATTTGCCTGGGCATGAGTTGTATTTCCTATAAATCAATATATCTTTATAAGGGAGTGTGCTTTAGATTTGAATCTCTTAATCTTAATACAATCACAAATCTATCTATTATGTAATGCTAAAACCATAAGTCATGCTAGCATAGCAGTTCTATTCAATTTATTCAATCGAAACTCATTATTTTTTTTAACATTACTATAAAGCAAATAAGATAATGGGATAGTTTGATAGTGAAAGAGGAAAGGTGGGATAAAGGGGCAGGTCAAGCAAAAATCACTTAACCCACCCATAATTAAACATCTATCTAGGTCTATCTTTTCTTGTCAAATCCTTTTATAAATTAATCAATCAAAATGTTACTTTTTGAGGACTTTAATAGATTGCTCTTCGCCTCTCATTTGAACATTGATGTAGTAAAGTCCTGATGGCAATTCTGACAAATCAATTGTTTGCAAATTGCTACCTTTTTGAGCTACTTGTCTAAGTGTTGTCATAGCCTCACCAGTTCCATTGTATACTGTGATGGCAACTTCCATATTGGTCTTAGAAGTGTAAGTCAATTGAACCATATCATTTGTTGGATTAGGATTTGCTTTTACCAAACAAATGCTATTGTCGCCACAGTCGCCAGGAGCAATAGTGTTGGCAAGACGGTCACCGCC